>JAGRHK010000463.1 GCA_020444985.1 Candidatus Competibacteraceae bacterium | reverse complement strand
GATCCGTAACCGCTTTCATCTGACAGCTAAAGCGGCGGTGGTCAGTCGCACCGGATACCCGACGCGCGTGTTCGCCGCCTGCCGGGAATTCCTGCGCAACCACCCGAGCACTCCGGTGCAAGTCCTTCACGATGCCTCCCCGCAAGGATTTGCCCTGACGACTCAACTGGCTGCCGATGCAAAATGGCAGTTTGCCCGACAATGTCTGGTTGATCTGGGCATTTCCAGAACGGCATTGGAAGATCGTTCGGCTCTGCCTTGGCTACCCCCTGATCAAAGTCGGCGCGACGGCGCATTCGGCGGCAATGCAACGAAACAGTTGAACGCGGGTTACCGAGTTCCCCTGGATTATGTGGGACCGAAACCGATGTTGAATCTGCTGAGCGCAGCGGTGATTGCTGGAACGCTGTTACTGGCTCCAGAGATTCTGAGCGCCAGTGGCGTCGAAGTGGAAGTCGATTATGGCTGACGCTGCGAGAGCCGCATAATCGCATGGCCTGCCTGTTCGGTTATTACGGACCGCCAGCAGATGGTTTGCTGGCGCGCATGGCGGCGTTGCTGGCCCATCGTTGTCCACTGGGCTGGGAACAGGTGCGTGACGTCACGCGGACCGGCGATTCCGTGGAAATCGGCCACGGTCGCGCCGCCTGGAATCAGCCCACGCAATTGGCCCAACGCGATCATGATTTGCTCGGCTATGGCGGCGTACTGTTCAATCAAGATAGGGCTACACCGCAAGACACCGAGGCGCTGCCGCCCGCTGCCCGGCTGTTAACGCAGCTCGCGGATGCGCCGGAACCGTGTCTCGAAGCCTTGACAGGCTGTTTTGTCCTTGCGGCGCAGCGGGGCGATATGTTCTATCTGCTGCGCGATCCCGCCGGAGTCAAAGTCGTTTACTGGACCGTATGCCAGGGCCGGCTCTTGTTCGCCAGCGAAATCAAGGCATTGTTCGCTGACCCAGCCTTGGCGCGCCGGATGCGTCCTGGCGCGCTGCCGGAGTATCTTAGTTTCAGCTTCGTGCCCGGTGCGGGCACCATGTTCGAAGGCATCGAGGCGCTGCAACCCGGCGCTATTCTGCGTTTCCAGCGCGGCCAGGCGCGCACTTGGCGGCATTTCCGCTGCGAGGACGAGGCGGCGTCTGTCTCCTCTTCCGCGTGCGCTGTCGATTATTCCGCCCAGGTCCGCGCCGCCCTGGAACAATCGGTTGCCGAGTGCCTGGCGGTTCAACCTGATAAACCGCCGGCCGTGTTCCTGTCCGGCGGTATCGACTCCAGCGCGGTGCTGGCGGTCGCCGCTCAGCAAGCGCCGGCTGTTCGTCTGCCGACCTTTTCGGCGCATTTCGGCGCGGAGTACGCTCGCGAAAACGAATTTATTGAGCAGATGGTAGGCCGCTATCACACTGACCATCACTGGCTGGAAATTCGGCCCGGCGGATTTCTGGAGCAGTTGCGGGAAATCATCTGGCGGCTGGATGATCCGATTGGCGACCCAGTGACCATACCGAATTATCTGCTGGCGCAGGCGGCGTCCCAGGTCGCGGACGTTGTGCTCAATGGCGAAGGCGGCGATCCTTGCTTCGGCGGTCCGAAAAATATCCCCATGCTCATGGCCCGCTTGTACGGCCCGCTGCCGGGCGAACCGGCGACGGGCTGGCTGGAGCGGAATTATCTACGCGCTTTCCAGCGCTGCTATCAAGACCTCAGCGCGTTGCTCAATCCGGATCTGTTGCGGGAAGCGGGCGGCGAGGAGGCGCTGATCGCCCTGCTGGAACCGTATTTCCGTGCGCCCGAACCCCGCGATTTTGTCAACAAACTGATGAGCATCAACATTCGGCTTAAGGGCGCCAACTTGATTCTGGTCAAAGTCGAGAAAATGAGTGCGGCGCATGGTCTGTTGGCGCTGCCGCCGCTGTTTTCCCGACGCATCATCGAAACCAGCATGCGCTGTCCGCCGAGCGTCAAGCTGGAAGGCGCGGTCGAAAAGAGCGTTCTTAAAAAGGCGGTGCAAGATTGCGTACCGGAAGCGATTATCGCCCGCCCCAAATCGGGAATGATGGTGCCGGTGCGCTTCTGGTTCCAGGGCGAAATGCGCCGTTACGGGCAAAAACTGCTGTCTCGTTCGCAAATCCGGCGCGGTGGTTTGTTCAACCCGGACTATGTGGAACGCTTGCTGAACTATGAAATGGAAGGCGTTCCTGGCCTGCGGCATGGCTTGAAATTGTGGATGCTCATGACTTTCTTGTTATGGCATGAACAGATGGTGGAAACGCCAATCTTTCCGCCGTGATCATTGGGAACGTCTATTCCGGAAATTTCCAATCAACCGAAGAAGCCATTGTGGCAGAAAGTCAGGTAC
>JAGRHK010000462.1 GCA_020444985.1 Candidatus Competibacteraceae bacterium | reverse complement strand
GTAATGGGTATGCCGGTCGCGGCCCAGGGTATGGCTGAAATAGCGTCGAAAATCAGAGGCAATGCTTTTGGCATCCATGCCCAGAGGGGGAAGTTCCGTCAGCCAAGAGGCTGGAGTACTCTTTTCCAGGATTTTAATCGACATAAGGTAAGGTCCGTTTTTGGTGGCTTCGAAAAAGGAAAACGCCTGACATCGTAAACAACGATAGTCGGGGGATGGCCAAATTCAAGTGGCAAACGGAGATCGTCGGGACTCAATGGGGCGGAATGGCTCAAAATGACTTAATGCGTCCGAGCGAGACAGCAAGCCGCTTGCTCTCGCGTGTAGAAACGGTCGCAACGGATAAAACCGGCGATCACGCTGGCCTTGACTGCGGCGATGCGTCCCGTCGGATCGCGGGCGAGCACCAGATGGTCCGGTAATCCGTCAAGCGCATGGAACGGTGCGGGGCGACCGTCCGCCCAGCGGGAGAGGTAAACCGCGCCGGTGTCCTGGTCCAGAAACCCAGGCCGGAAGCCGCTCTGGCGATTTTCCTGACTGACGCCGCCGGTGCCCGCGAAAAGCCGGTTATCGGCGGCAAGCGTGTGCAAAGAGAGCGTCTGCGCCATAAGTTGATGTCCTCGCGTTCGGGTAAATGAGGAGGTTGCGACGCTTATTTCCGTAAAGTTTTTGTTGTGAAAAAACCACTATAATGTTTTTTTGTCAAAACGAAACGGACCTGTTGTATTTTTAGTCTAGGTGCTTCGAGTCCATGAAGCAAGTGACATGACAAAAAAATTACGAGAGTGAAATGACCTATAATTCGCATGTTTATCTAGCGCTATCGGGACATGGTTTCGGCCACCTGGCGCAGGTCGCGCCCGTACTTAATGAATGGCGGCGACGTTTTCCAGCAGGACGTTTGACGGTGCAAAGTCTGTTGCCAGAAGCTGTGTTGCATCGTCGCATCAGCGGGGAGTTTACGGTCATTGAGGGCGCCGCTGATTTTGGCATGGTGATGGTCGATGCGTTGGAAGCCAAAGTTGCGGAAAGTCTGACGGCTTATCGGGCGTTTCATGCGGATTGGGACGCGCGGCTGGCTTGGCAGGAACGGCTTTTGCGCGCTGCCGCTCCGGATGTGTTGCTAGCCGATGTGCCTTATTTGAGCTTGGCTGCCGCCGCCCGGCTGAACATCCCGGCATTGGCGCTATGTTCGCTGAATTGGGCTGATATTTTGGCCGGATATGCCTGTGGTGAACCGGACCTGGAAGAACTGCGTGCGCCGATGCTGGCTGCCTATAACAGCGCGATTGCTTTCCTGCAACCCGCGCCGTCCATGCCGATGCCTGAATTGCGCAACACACAATCGATTGGCCCAATTGCCGCGCTGGGTCGGGAGCAACGAGCGGAGATTAACCAGCGGCTCGGCTTGCGCGGCGACGAGACGTTGGCGTTGATGGGATTAGGCGGGGTCGATATGCGTCCGCCGCTCGAAGCGTGGCCGAAATTGCCAGGGGTATGCTGGCTGACGCCGCCGGCCTGGCGCGTGGTCCGACCCGATATGCCGGATTGGTCAGCGCTGACCGATTTGAACATGGTCGATTTGATGTGCTCCTGTGATGTGCTGTTTACCAAACCGGGTTATGGCGCATTCACCGAAGCGGTTTGCAACGGCGTGCGCACGCTTTATGTGGCGCGGGATGATTGGCCAGAGGAGCCGTGGTTAAGTCGCTGGCTCCAGGAACAGGGCAATGGCGTCAAGATCAGCCGCCGGCAACTGGCGACTGGTGAATTGGCCGAGCCGCTCGGCGAGTTGTTGGCGCAACCGCGCAGGCCACGACTGACGCCGACCGGCATTGTCGAAGCGGTAGAGTGGTTGGAGCGGGTGAGCGGTTAATACGCAAGGTTTTACCCCTCTCCCACGGGGAGAGGGATCAACTCAGGCGTTCAAGTCGGGAATAATCTTGCTTTCCAGGTGGGCGATCATATCCTTCAGCATCAGTTTGCGTTTTTTAAGGCGTTTTAGCTCCAGCTCGTCGATCAGGGGGTCTTTAGCCAGGCGGGCAATCACATCATCCAGGTCGTGGTGCTCGGTGCGCAATTCGACGAGCCGGTGTTTGCAATGTTCGATGTCATGGGTCTCCATAGGTGGAGTTCTCCGAAAAATGGCGGGGTCTGGTTTATCCGGCACAGTCAACTGGGTCCGGTCGGGTTCCCGACACACGGCTTTCGCGGTGGTCATGGAACGGGAGTCTAGTCCGCTGACGAACCGGCGGCAAGCCATCTGCTTGAGGCTATCGCGATGGATTTCAGGTAAAGTTCCCGGCTGTGCAACCGGTTCGCGGAGACTCAGCGATGACAGCGTCGATCAGAAAGCAGCAACTCAA
>JAGRHK010000461.1 GCA_020444985.1 Candidatus Competibacteraceae bacterium | reverse complement strand
AACCTTGACCAGCTTGGTGAACAGTTCTCGGCCTTCCTGCGCCGTCACCACCCGGTTCGCCAGAATATGAAAGCGGTCGACATCATAGTCCTGGCTGAGCAGCTTGATCAGGGCGTAAGCGTCGGTAATCGATGCCGGCTCGTCGCAAACGACCACCACCACTTCGTGCGCCGCCCGACAAAATGTGACCACGCTATCGGAGATGCCGGCAGCAGAGTCGATCAGCATGATATCCAGAGAATCATTTAATTCACTGAATGCATTGACAAGGCCAGCATTTTCCTCGGGGCCGAGCTCCGCCATGCGCTTGACGCCGGAACTGGCCGGAATAATCCGAATGCCATTGGGTCCAGTCATGATGATTTCTTCCAGCGTGCGTTCCTGACTGATCACCTGGGACAGGTTGTACAGGGGGTGCAATCCCAGAATGACATCGACATTGGCCAGTCCCAGGTCCGCATCGAACAGCATCACGCTCTGATTTTGCAGACTCAGCGCCAGAGCCAGATTGGCGGTAATGTTCGTTTTACCGACCCCGCCTTTGCCGCTGGTGATGCAGATGACCCGGACCGGTCGGTGATGGCTGGGCATGCTCATAGGGGCATTTTGCTCGGAATCAGCAGGTGGCATGGTTGAGCAACCTCTTGCCAAAGGTTAGCGCCAGTGCGTCATGTTCGGCCGGCTCGCTGTACAAACCCGCGAATTCTTCACCCATGCGGATTAAGGCATCAATGCGCGCCACCAGGAGATCTTCAGGTACGCGCTGGCCATTGCCAATGTAAGCCAGCGGCAGTCTTTTTTCGTGGACCGCTGAAAGCGCTGCGCCCAGACGCGTGGTCTCATCAACCTTGGTTAAAATGGCGCCGCTCAGCGGGACGCGGCCAAACACGGCCACGGTTTCGCGGAGCACCGCGTGCAAGGCATTGGCCGCCAGCACCAGGTAATTGCGAATCTGTGGGGCATCCTGCAACAACGCGAATTGTTGCGATAAACGCAGATCCCGCTGGCCCATGCCGGCGGTATCGATCAGGATTAGGGACTTATCGGAAAAACCCGCGATCGCTTCGTGCAGCTCTTGCGCTGTGCGAACTAAGCGGACGGGCGCATCCATGATCATCCCAAAGGTGCAAAGCTGTTCAAAGGCGCCGATCCGGTAGCTGTCTGTCGTCACTAAAGCGACATGATGCGGACCGTGTCGTAAATTATAGCGTGCCGCCAGTTTGGCGATGGTGGTGGTTTTACCAACGCCCGTCGGCCCGATCATCGCGACAACGCCACCCTGCATCAAAATATCGTCCTCGGTGACGGTGAGGCTGCGTCCCAGGGTTTCCAACGCCAGCCGCCAAGCCCGTTCCGGGTGCTGTTCGCTGGCGGCGGCTTCAGCTAATCGTAAGCATAGAGTGGGGCTTAGGCCAAAATCCAGCAATTGTCTTAGTAAATCAACACGATGCGGTTGCTGACGCGCAAGTTCTCCCCACGCCAGTCCTGATAATTGCTGTTCCAGTAGATTGTGCATAACTTTAATTTCATTACGCATTTCCACGAGTAACGGGTCCTGGGCCCAGACTACTCGCGATTTGTCGAGTCGCGAGGATGGCATTCGTTCCTGAGGGGTGTAAGTGATTGCCGGCCGATCTTCAGGCGCTGCACTGACCGGAGGATCCACCGGATCGACGGAGGGTCGATTCGTTGCTGTCGCGGGCGCTTCAAGATCGGGGCACTCCTCAAACTGCGCCTCCGTTTCCCGAACAAGGGCGCGTCGTTTGGCGGCAGCATCGAGGGTTGCTTGCTGAAGAGTTTGTTCATCGTAATCAATGGCCGCAACGACTTCAAAACCGGCGGCGGTTCGCTGGTTGGAGAGGATCACCGCCTCTGGCCCCAGTTCCTCGCGAATCTTGCGCATGGCCTCACGGATATTGGCGGCGCACAGTCTTTTAATCTTCATCGCTTTCTTCCCGCTGTTATCGCAGCTTCCGCACCCTGGGCCAGCCGCGTCGGTTCGCTTACTTACCCACTGTGGCAATCACCTTGAGTTTCTTGTCCTCAGGGATCTCGCTGAAGGCGAGGACATGAAGGCCGGGGATTCCATGCCGAGTGAAGCGCGCCAGCATGAGACGAATGGCGTCTGGAACCAGTAGCACTGCCGGTTGCCCAACCAATTCCTGTTTTTGGGCCGTTTCCAAAAGCGCCTTGTGGAGACGCTCAGCGAGTCCTGGTTCCAGGGGCGCTTGCTCGTCCCTGCCTGTTTGCAGAGTACGAAGCAATATCTGTTCCAGATCGCTCACCAACGTGATGACAGGTAACTCATCTTCCAGTCCATTGATATTTTGAATAATCATCTTGCCAAGCGCGACTCGGACGGACGCAGTC
>JAGRHK010000460.1 GCA_020444985.1 Candidatus Competibacteraceae bacterium | reverse complement strand
ACAGCATGATCAACGCCCGCGCTGAGCGTCTGCGCTGCCCATGATGACATTCGACATGGCTCACGAAACCAATGCCTTGGCGCGCGCTTGGCGTGTTCTGCCCGACGACTAAGCTTTCCCAATGTGTGGCCGTTTCATTCAATGCATGGCGGGCGCGGCGCTCGCTGAACGGTTTAATCTGCCGGCAATGCCGGACTTGACGCCGCGCTATAACATCGCACCCAACCAGTTCGTACTGGCCATCCGCGCGACCGAACCGGGGCCGTGGGAAGCGGTCTTTCTGCGCTGGGGCTTGGTTCCTGCGTGGTCGCCAGAGCCGCGCACGACATATAGTACGATCAACGCCCGCGCCGAGACCGTCGCCGATAAACCGACTTATCGCCAGGCGTTTCGGCAACGGCGTTGTCTGATTCCCGCCGCAGGCTTCTATGAATGGCGCAAAGTCGGTTCGCGCAAGCAACCCTATTGCATCGCCCCGGCGGACGATGCGCTCCTGATCTTTGCCGGTCTTTGGGAGCGTTGGGAGCGCGACGGACAGGTGTTGGAATCCTGCACGATCCTGGTCACCCAGGCCAATGCCCGGATCGCTCCGATTCATGACCGGATGCCAGTGATTCTCGATCCCGAGGGCGAAGCCCGCTGGCTGGATCCGACGATCACGGAACCTGCCCGGTTGCGATCATTATTGGTTCCTTGTCCGATGGAGCGCGTGCGCGTCTGGCCGGTGGGGATGGCGGTGAACAACGCCCGCCATGAGGGACCGGAACTGATGACGCCTCTTGCTTCGTTGGTGGATTGATGAACGATTCGGAGCCTGTAAGGGAACAACGCCTCGGTTGCGGGATGATTGCGCTCGCCTGGCTGGTGTTGTTGGGCCTGCTCTATCTGTTATTCGCCGATGAACTGGATCGGCAATTCAACCCCAATCGCTCGCTAAGTCCGCAAGCCACGAAAGATGCCACGGAACTTGTGCTCAAGCAGAACCGATCGGGGCATTACATCGCTCCAGGGGCCATCAATGGTCATTCGGTGGTCTTTCTCCTTGATACTGGAGCAACGGTCGTTTCCGTACCGGCTCACCTGGCGGCAACGCTGGGCCTGGCGGCTGGCGCGCAGCAATGGGTGACGACAGCCAACGGCGAGGTCAGCGTTCATGCCACCCGAATCGCGGTGTTGAGCCTGGGACCCTTCCACTTGCGCAACGTGCGCGCGAATCTCAATCCCGGTCTAAGCGGTGATGCCGTACTTCTGGGCATGAGCGCGCTGCGGCGCTTGGAATTGACGCAGCGTGGCGACACGTTGACGTTGCACGCCATGGCAGAAGGAAAGTAAGCGGGGGAGACCGATCTCCCTTATTTCCGGGAAAGCGCTTGTGTTATAACCTGTGTACATACATCAACACAGGAGTAGCCATGATTGATTTGAGAATTCGTAAAGTGGGTAACTCGCTGGGCGTGGTGCTGCCCAAAGAAGCTATCAGTCGTTTGCACGTTGTCGATGGCGATCGGCTGTTTCTAATTGAAACCCCTGAAGGCGGTTATCGCTTAACGCCCTATGATCCCGAGTTTGAGGCCCAAATGGCCTTAGCGGAAGAAGGCATGGCCCATTATCGCAACACCTTACGTGTCTTAGCCAAATGAAGGAACCGATTTGGCTTGAACTGAACGTCGTTTTAGCACTGCATGACCGACTGCTTGCGGAGCATGGCGGCCCGGAAGGTTTACGCGATTTGGGGTTGCTTGAATCCGCGCTGGCGCGGCCAAGGCAAGCATTCAGTTACAGCCATCCTGATTTAGCTCTGCTTGCAACGACTTATGTTGCAGGAATTCTTCGCAATCATCCCTTTGTAGATGGCAATAAGCGCACCGGCTTTATGGCCGGTTATATCTTCCTGGCGCGAAATAACCTGCAACTCACCGCCTCCGAGTCCGCAGCGGCCCAATCCGTTTTGGCCTTGGCCGCAGGAGATCTCACCGAAGAAGCATTTGCCGATTGGTTGAGAAATAATACCGAACCGAGATAACTGTTAAAAATTTCAGCGCAGTATGGATTCCAGACTGTTGAGCATAGTGCGCTTTGAGGCCAAAATCCAAGGCTTTTCCAGATTCTGTTTGCTCCATTCAGATTACATCCTGCATCTGCTATCCGACGTTCTGAACAAATTTGCGTGTCGCATCGCTTCGCCACTGGAAGAAATGCCTGATGCCCGCTATGGTCAATAGATAAAACAGCGGCGCAAAAGACTGTCACCCAGCATCCCTCAACCGAAGGAGAAGCTCCCATGTTATACGCAGCTCCCGGCCAGCCCGGCTCCAAAGTCACTTTCAAGTCCCGTTACAACAACTTCATCGGCGGCCAGTGGGTTGCTCCG
>JAGRHK010000045.1 GCA_020444985.1 Candidatus Competibacteraceae bacterium | reverse complement strand
GAGCAACTTTTCTGGATTTTGCCCAAGTGGCCCGTCTGGAGTTTGCGTCTCCGGATTTTTCGCGCTTTCCCTGTCTGAAACTGGCCTTTGTTGCGCTGGAAGCAGGAGGCACAGCGCCGGTCATTCTTAACGCAGCCAATGAAATTGCTGTGCAAGCCTTTCTCGAACGACAAATTCGCTACACGGACATCCATACCGTTGTCCAATATACCTTGGAGCGGGTGAACAGGCGCGTTATTGCGTCGCTGGCGGTCATTCTCGATGACGATGCCCAGGCCCGAATCGTGGCCGGCGAATGGGTCGCCGCACATGGCGGAGGTCTTTCATGATGAGCAGCAATCCACTGATTTCATTACTGGCCCTGATCGTCACTTTGGGCGTGTTGATCACGGTGCATGAATTTGGGCATTTCTGGGTCGCGCGCCGATTAGGCGTGAAAGTACTCAGATTTTCTATCGGTTTCGGCAAACCATTATGGCGGCGGCGCGGCGCAGACCATGTGGAATATGTGATCGCTGCGTTACCGCTGGGCGGTTATGTAAAAATGCTTGACGAGCGCGAAGGCGATGTACCCGCCGATCAATTGCACCAGGCGTTTAACCGGCAACCGGTGGGTTCGCGCATCGCTGTGGTGCTGGCCGGACCGCTTTTTAACTTTTTATTCGCGATCCTCGCTTATGCTTGCATGTTCATCATCGGCGTGCCTGGCATCAAGCCGCTGATGGATGCGCCCGTCGCAGGATCGCTGGCCGAGGCCGGCGGTTTCCAAAAAGGCGATCTCATCATCGCAGTCGATAAGGAGCCGACCCCCGCGCTGAGCGCAGTCATGCTGGCCCTGGTGGATCGTACCATGGCTGAGGAGCGGATCGAGGTTGAGGTGCAAGATATTGACGGACGAACGCGCATTCGCACTCTGGACACGCGCTATGCGCCAGAATTGGATGAAGAAACGAGAGTGTTCGATCAGCTGGGTTTAATACCCTGGCAGCCCGTGCTGCCAGCCGTGATCGGCCAGGTGTTGCCGGACGGCGCTGCAAGTCGGGCGGGATTACAATCCGGCGACCGCATTGTTCTGGCCGGAGGAGAATCCATCGCTGACTGGCAACAATGGCGCAGCGTCATCGAACGCCATCCCGGTCAACCGCTGGACGTGCGTATTGAACGCGACGGACTTGAGCAAGCGCTGGAGCTGATTCCTGATAGCCGGGAAAATCCCCAAGGCGAGCGAGCCGGTTTTATCGGTGCGGTCGCGCAAATGCCGCCTGATCTAGCCGAGGATTTGCGGGTCGTGGTGCGTTATGGACCCTTGGACGCTGTCGGAGCTGCTATCACTAAGACCTGGGACATGTCGTTGCTGACCTTGCGCATGTTGGGTCGGATGTTGGTTGGCAAGGCCTCGCTGGACAATCTTAGCGGTCCGCTGACCATAGCCCAGTTCGCCGGCCAGGCCGCCAGCGCCGGGTTGATTGCCTTCCTGTCGCTGCTGGCTCTGATCAGCATCAGCTTGGGTGTTTTGAATTTGCTGCCGGTCCCTGTGCTGGACGGCGGACACCTGTTGTATTACCTGATTGAAGTCGTCAAGGGCAGTCCGCTTTCGGAAGCGATCCAGCATGTCGGGCAACAAGTGGGCATTGTCCTGCTACTCATGCTCATGGGACTTGCGTTGTTCAATGATTTTAATCGTCTTCTTGGATAGAGGCCGCTGAACCAGGCCGGGGATCACGACTTGCTTATGAAAGCCTACCATCATTTGATCTTGTTTCTTGGCCTGTGGGTCGCGACGCTGGCAGTCCATGCTGATGAATTCGTTGTACGGGATATCCAGGTGGAAGGCCTGCAACGCATTTCAGCAGGGACGGTGTTTAACTATTTGCCGGTGCAAGCTGGTGCGAAGGTTTCTGAGCAGGATTATCCAGACATTATCCGTGCGCTGTTCAAGACCGGCTTTTTTACCGATGTCCAGTTGGAAAGAAGCGGCAATGTCCTCATTGTCACCGTGACGGAGCGTCCAGCCATTGCCGAAGTTGAGATTGAAGGCAACAAGGACATCAGCACGGATGATTTGAAAAAAGCCCTGACTTCGGTTGGTTTGGCTGAGGGCCGGGTATTTGACCAATCTTTGCTCGATAAGGTCGAGCAGGAGTTGTTGCAACAGTACTACAGCCGGGGACGCTACGCCGTGAAGATCGATAGTCAAGTGCGGCGATTGGAGCGTAACCGAGTGGCTATCAAGCTGATTATTTCCGAAGGCGCGGCGGCGAGCATCAGCCAGATTAATATTGTGGGCAATAAGGCGTTTAGCAAAAAGGAACTACTCGGACTCATGCAGTCGTCCACTACGGGGTGGCTCTCCTTTTTTACCAAGGATGATCAATACGTTAAGCAGAAGCTAGCAGCGGATATCGAAACACTGCGTTCTTTTTATCTGGACCGCGGCTATCTCAAATTTAATGTCGACTCAACTCAGGTCTCGATCACTCCAGACAAGAAAGATGTTTACATCACCATTAATATCACTGAGGGTGAACCCTACACGGTCCAGAATGTTCAGTTGACCGGTGATTTTGGGGTTGTGCCCGAAGCGGAATTAAGCAAGTTGATTGAGATTGAATCTGGAGAAACCTTCTCGCGCGCCAAGATTGCCGAGGTCACTAAAAAAATCGGCGAACGTCTAGGGGATGAGGGCTACGCTTTCGCCAACGTCAATACCGTGCCCCAGATCAACGACGAAGACCGGACGGTCAATTTAACCTTCCTGGTTGATCCTGGTCGCCGGGTTTATGTGCGGCGCATCAACTTTCAGGGCAATACTAAGACTCAGGATGAGGTATTGCGTCGGGAAATGCGGCAAGCGGAAGGCGCTTGGTATTCCACCAAAGATCTTGATCGCTCTAAAACTCGCCTCCAACGACTGGATTACCTGGAGAGCGTCAATGCTGAAACATCGGCAGTGCCGGGAGCCAATGATCAGGTTGATGTCAACTATACGCTGGTCGAACGACCCTCAGGCAGCTTGCTGTTTGGCATCGGCTATGGTCAGGAGTCGGGGCTGTTGCTCAATGCGAGCGTGACCCAGAACAACTTTCTTGGCACGGGCAATCAGATGAGTCTGGTGCTGAATAACAGCGATATCGGCTCCAATTACAGCCTGGCTTACAACAATCCCTATTACACGATTGATGGAGTCAGTCGCGGGTTCCGGCTTTACTATCAGGACATTGATGCGGCTCAGGTTAATACGGCTGATTATGTCTTGAACAACTATGGCGGCCAAGTCAGTTTCGGTTTTCCTCTGAATGAATTTGACACCTTGCTGATTCTGCCCGGTTATGATCACGTTAAGATCGACACCACGGAGAGCACGCCAGTCGAAATCACGGATTACATCCGCCAGAACGGCGATACCTTTGACAATTTCAAGCTGGACGCCAGTTGGGCGCGCGACAGCCGCAATCGCACGGTTTTCCCGACAAGCGGCGCACTGAATCAGATTAGCGCGGAATTCGCTGTTCCAGGTAGTGATGCGGAGTACTACAAGCTCAGCTATCGCGGGATTGTCTACTACCCGCTGACCCGCTGGATGACCTGGACGCTTGGAGGCGAGATTGGCTATGGCGATGGTTATGGCGATACGGACGGTCTGCCGTTCTTCGAGAATTTCTATGCAGGTGGTCTGCGCTCTGTGCGTGGTTACAAGACGAATACCCTGGGACCGCGTTATAGTAACGATGAACCCAGCGGTGGCGCATTCAAGACCATTGCCAGCACCCAGATCATCCTACCTGTGCCGTTTATGGAGAAATCGGAGAACGTGCGGGTTGCTGCGTTCTTCGATGCGGGTAATGTCTTCACCACCACCAGCGATTTCGATGCCGGCGAGTTACGTTACTCCACAGGCATTGCCGGTTTGTGGCTATCGCCGCTGGGGCCGATTGTGTTGAGTGTGGCCGCGCCGCTGAACGATAAATCCGGGGATGAAACCGAAGCATTCCAGTTCTCGTTTGGCGTTCCGTTTAATTGATCATGGAGGAAGAGCAACCAGATCGTGGCGGTTTTTGCTAGACTTTATCGTCTATCTTATTGCATCTTCGTTCACTTTCTTGAAGGTAGGTATCGAGTGAAGCTCAAGCAGCATTTTTTAATCGCAGCGGCATTAGCGTTGCCGCTCTCGTTGGCGCAAGCGGCTGATCTGAAGATCGGTTTTGTCAGTGTCGCCAAGATCTTGAATAGCGCACCGCAGGCTGAAGCAGCCAGCAAGCGCCTGGAGCGGGAATTCGCCCCACGGCAGAAGGGTTTGGTCGAAGCGCAAAAATCATTGCGTCGTCAGGAGGAAACGCTGGCTAAGGACGGAGCGACGATGAGTGAAAGCCGGCGTCGCAATCTGGAAAGTGATATTCGCAGCCAGGCGCGGGAACTCAACCGGACCAATGCGGAACTCCGTGAGGATTTTAACCTGCGTCGCAATGAGGAGTTGGGCAAGTTCCAGAAGCAGGTGCTGGATGTGATCAATAACCTCGCTCGTGAGGAAGGTTTTGATCTGGTTATCAACGATGGCGCGACGCTCTATGCCAGTCCGCAGGTGGATGTCACCGACAAGGTGCTCAAGCGGCTGACTTCGACCCGGTAACCGCCCGCGATGGCCACGCTCGGCGAGATCGCCGCTGTATCGGGCGCGCGTTTGCACGGTGGCGATCCGGCGATGATCATCACCGGTGTGGCTTCGCTGGATCATGCAGGAGTTGGGCAACTCAGTTTTCTGACTCATCCCCGCTACCGGCATTTTCTGCCGCTGACGCGTGCAGCCGCAGTTATTTTGTCGCCGGGGGATCTCACGGCTTGTTCGGCGCCAGCGCTGGTCGCCGATAATCCACATATTGCCTACGCGCGGGCTGCTGCCCTGTTCGAATCGGTTGCCGAGTCTCGTTGCGGCTTGCATGCTACGGCTTGGGTTCATCCTACCGCGCAAATCGCTGCGGATGCATGGATCGGTCCGCACTGCGTGGTCGAGGCGGGGGCGATCATCGAAGCTGGCGTCAGCGTGGGGCCGCATTGCGTGATCGGCGAACAGGCGATTGTTGGCGAGGCCAGCCGTCTGGTGGCGCGCGTGACGGTCTGCCGCCGAGTGCGTCTGGGACGCCGAGCGCTGGTCCATCCGGGCGCGGTCATCGGCAGCGACGGTTTCGGGCTGGCCTTGGCGCAGGATGGCCGTTGGCTCAAGGTGCCGCAGCTGGGCAGCGTGTGGGTTGGCGACGATGTCGAGATCGGCGCCAATACCACCATCGACCGAGGCGCTCTGGAAGACACCGTGATTGAGGACGGCGTCAAATTGGACAACCAGATTCAGGTGGCTCACAACGTCCATATTGGCGCGCATAGCGCGTTAGCTGGCTGTGTCGGTATCGCGGGCAGCGCCCGGATTGGTCGACATTGCATGTTGGGAGGGGGCGTAGGCGTGGCTGGTCATTTAACGATTGCCGACCGGGTCCAGGTAACCGGCATGTCTCTGGTCGCGCAGTCGATTACGCAATCCGGCGTCTATTCTTCGGGACTGGCGGTCGAGCCAAACCGGTTGTGGAACAAGATCAGCGCCCGTTTGCGTCGACTGGATGAGTTGTTCCGTCGGTTAACCGCCTTGGAAAAAACAATCAAGCGCCAAGATGGCTCCGTTTGAGGGGATAAGACTTTGGAATCGATGGATATTCAGGGGATTTTGGAATATTTGCCACACCGCTATCCGTTTCTGTTGATCGATCGAGTGCTCGCGATTGATCCGGGGCGATCACTCACGGGTCTCAAAAACGTCAGTTTTAATGAACCATTTTTCCTGGGGCATTTTCCGCAACGGCCTATTATGCCGGGCGTACTGATTTTGGAAGCGCTGGCGCAGGCGACGGGAATTCTGGCATTCAAAAGTCAAGTGGAAAAGCCGGACCATCATTCCATGTACTACTTGGTTGGCGTGGATAACGCCCGTTTCAAGCGACCGGTAGAGCCAGGCGATCAATTGATCATGGAGGTACGGTTGGATCGCATCAAGCGCGGCATTGGCCGGTTTTTCGGCGAAGCGAAGGTCGATGGCCAATTGGTGGCGACCGCTGAACTGATGTGCGCTAAACGGAACATTGACTTGTGATCGATGCGCACGCTGTAGTCGATCCATCGGCCCGGCTCGCGCCGGATGTTGCTGTTGGACCGTTTTCGGTGATTGGGCCGGATGTGGAAATCGCTGCAGGCACCTGGATTGGTCCACATGTGGTTATTCAGGGGCCGACCTCTATTGGCCGCGATAATCGTATCTATCAGTTCGCCTCGCTCGGTGAAATGCCCCAGGATAAAAAGTATGGCGGCGAACCCACCCGGCTGGAGATTGGCGACCGCAACACCATCCGCGAGTTCGTGACGATCAATCGCGGCACGGTGCAGGATGCTGGGGTGACCCAACTGGGCCACGACAACTGGATCATGGCGTATGTCCACATTGCGCATGACTGTGTCGTTGGCAGCCGGACCATTTTTGCCAATGGAGCGTCATTGGCGGGCCATGTCCATGTTGAGGACGATGTGGCGCTGGGCGGATTTGCGCTGGTTTACCAATTTACCCGGCTCGGCGCGCATAGTTTTTGCGGCTTTGCCTGCGGAGTGCATCGAGATGTGCCGCCTTATGTCACCGTCGCCGGTTACCGCGCCGAGCCGTATGGCATCAACGCCGAAGGGCTGCGCCGGCGGGGGTTTGCTGATGAAGAAATTCAGGCGATTCGCCGCGCCTACAAAATCATTTACCGCGCCAATCTACGGCTGGAGGAGGCGGTAGAGAAGGTGCGGGAAATGACGGTAGACTATCCGCGTTTGCAAATTCTGGCTGATTTTCTGGCGACGCCATCCCGTAACGGCATCGTCCGCTAGCGCATATCGGTTATGCACATTGCTCTGGTCGCGGGTGAGCCTTCAGGCGATCTGCTCGGCGCCAGTCTGATCGCTGCCTTGAAGGCGCGCTATCCCCAGGCGAGGTTCACCGGCATCGGCGGGCTGGACATGATGAGCCAGGGTTTACAAAGCCTGGTTCCCCTGGAACGACTGGCCGTGATGGGACTCGTGGAAGTCTTGCGCCATCTCCCGGAGCTGTTCCGCATCCGGCGGCAACTTCGCCAACGACTGATCGCCGACCGCCCCGCTGTTTTCATCGGCATTGATGCTCCAGACTTCAATCTCGGTTTGGAGCGTCAGTTGCGGGCTGAAGGTATTCCCACGGTGCATTATGTCAGTCCATCGGTGTGGGCGTGGCGGCCCTGGCGGGTGCGCAAGATCGCCCGCGCTGTGGATTTGATGCTAACGTTGCTCCCCTTTGAAGCGGCGTTCTACGAACAGCATCGGGTTCCGGTGCGCCATGTCGGGCATCCGCTGGCCGATGCGATTCCTTTTCGCAATGACGCCGGAGAGGCGCGGCGGCAACTTGGTTTATCGTTGCCTGCCGGAACATGCGTTATTGCCTTGCTGCCCGGCAGTCGCAGCGGCGAAATCGGGCGTATGGGCGCGCTGTTTCTCGATACCGCGCGCTGGCTACACGCCCAGCGACCCGCTGTTCACTTCCTGTTGCCGGCAGCGACTCCCCAACTCCACGCGACCTTGGAGAAATTACGCGCTGAGTATGCACCGGATTTGCCGTTGACGCTGATTCAGGGCCATTCCCGTGAGGTGATGGCCGCTGCTGATGTCGTGTTGCTGGCTTCAGGTACGGCGACCCTGGAAGCCATGCTGCTCAAGCGGCCCATGGTCGTGGCGTACCGGGTCGCGCCAATGACCGCCTGGCTGGCCCGGCGATTGGTGACGATTCGGCATTTCGCTTTGCCTAACCTGTTGGCGGGGCGGGAGCTGGTCCCAGAGTTTTTCCAGGAAGCGGCGACCGCGCCGCGCTTGGGTGCGGCGGTGCTGAACTGGCTGGAAGATTCACCTGGCGTTGCTGCGGTGACCCACGAATTTGAGGCGTTGCATGAGCGGTTGCGCCGGAATGCCAGCGAGCAGGCGGCAACCGCGATTGCGGGGTTGCTGGAGGCGTCCTGAACAGTCGTCATGACATCAACCGCTATGGTGGGATTCACCTCCCAGCTTTGTTAAGGGGGGACTGACGGATACCCCGTTATGGACCAATGAAGTCAAAAAAACCATGCTCATTAATGACATCCTCAATGATCTCAACCGCGATGCGCTCATCGATTTGTTCGGCGCGCCAGCAGTCACGGCTGTGGAATCCAACCTTTCTGAGAAAGCCGGCAAGCCGTATGTGCATTGTCTGGCGCGCAAGAAGAACGTGCAGGCCAAGCGTGAAGAATTGGTGCGCCAACTGTGGTTGCAACGCCTGACGCGGCATTATCAATACCCAGCGACCCGATTGATGGTGGAGTATCCGATTACTTTCGGGCGGGATAGCTCCAAGCGCGCCGATATTGTGGTATTCGATAGTGATCGTCCTACGGTTCCCTACCTGGTGGTTGAGGTCAAACAAGGCAAGCTCAAAGACGGTAAGGAGCAACTGCGTTCCTACACCCATGCCACCGGCGCGCCGCTGGCGATGTGGTGCAATGGCGTGCAGGCGGTGATCTGGCATCGCAAGAACCCAAATTACTTTGTCGAAATTCCCGATATTCCCAGCGCCGCGCAGACCATTGATGACATCGCCGGTCAGCCGTGGACGGTGGATAACCTGATTGAGATTGAGAAGAAGCGCGAGACGGAGGGCAAAGGCGCGCGCAGTTTGAAGCAGTTGATCGAGGATATGGAAAATGAGGTGCTAGCCAATGCCGGGGTGGATGTATTTGAGGAAGTGTTCAAGCTGATTTTCACCAAGCTTTACGATGAAATGTACTGCTTCCGGGGCCGGCATAAATATCTGCGTTTCCGCAACAGCAACACTGCCGCCCAACTCAAGGCCAATATCCAGG
>JAGRHK010000459.1 GCA_020444985.1 Candidatus Competibacteraceae bacterium | reverse complement strand
ATGTATCCGGCGGATTGCTGGAGGTGCAACCGCATGTTGTCACTATCCTGTCCGATACCGCCGAGCGGGCTCGCGATCTGGATGAAGTCGCTGCGCAATCCGCTAAGCAACGCGCTGAGCAAGTCATTGCTGATCACCAGAGTGATTTCGACTATGCGCGCGCCAAGGCGGAATTGGCTGAGGCGATTGCGCAATTGCAAACGATCGAAAAGATGCGCAAGACACGCAAATCATAATTATTTAATAATAATAATCGTTTGACCCCCATTAGGCCGCGACGCAAGTCACGGCCTTTTTATTGGTTGTGTATCTCGGTTGTCCCGAACCCTGATGCAAACTGAGTCAACGCTGCGCCAGCAATGCAAGCTGATTCCTTCGTTGACGAAGGACCTTGCTATACCAGACGGTTTCCAAACGCCGGTCCTGTTCATCCGCCAGAGATTGAGCCACCGCATAACTCTGCTGCACGCGATCCAGCATCTTTAGGGATGCTTGTTCCGTTTCCTCCTTTAAAGAAGGAATCTGTGCAACATTAATCGCGGCCTCGTTGCCATCATCGTCGCTGCTCGGTAACCTCAGCGCCATGCGCAGCCGGTTCAACTTTAAATCGGCGAGTAACAACTGCTCATCGAAGCAATGGTTTTTCAAGGGGCGACGGGAAAGCGCATCCTCGACCTCTTTCCAGCGGCCGGCTAACGCCAAAGTTCGCAACGCTTCGCGATACGCCCCGGAATCGCGCGTTTCCCTAGTGTTAATACTGGATGATATCAACAGGTTCAGGGCCAGATCGACTGGAACTGGATCCGTGGGCTGAATTCGCCACATTAAAAGCTGCGCCCGCTGGACTAATTCTCGTTCCAGTAACTGCGCCGGATGGAGGTCTGCCAATTTTCCGACCTCCTGCTCCAAAGCCGCAGGATCGCCAAGCCGAAAAGCAGTCCGGCATAATGCCCAAAGGTGGGTCGCCGGGGTCAAGCGAGGATGCGCATTGCGCCAATCCGCCCAGGCGCGTTGCTGCCAATCCCAGGCTGCGGCACAGTCGCCACGGCGCAATGCCAACTCACCTTCCAGGAAGTCCAGCGTTGCTTTCCAGGGTCGGCGCAGTTCAAACAGCCAGTCCCGGGTCTGATCCAGCAAGTTCCGGCAAAACCGAAACGGCTTACGCTCCAGACTGATATGCAGGATAGCGGTCAGGGCGCTGAATCTATCAGCGGGATCAGCATTGGCCGGGTCATGCGCTGCCTGTAGCAGCGCAGCCAGCGCCAAATCATCCTCGCCAGTCTGACGCAAACTGTAACCTTCCCACAACAGCGCCCTTGCTTGCGAACGAGCCAGTCCTCGCGCACCCGCCCATTCCCCAGCCTGGCGCTCCAATCGGGCGGCCTGGCGATAATCGCCGACCTCACGGGCTTGTCGGGCCTGCGTGCGCAGACGATCAAAGGTCGGCGGATCGGAAGGCATTACTCAATGAAGTAACGAGAACATGCGTCGCCGATAGGTGATGACCAACGGATCCTCATTACCAAGAATTTCAAAGATCGCAATCAACCCCTTGCGGCCAGCTTCTTCTGCAAATTGCGGATCGCGGCGCATAATCTCCATAAACTGTTCCAGAGCGGCTTCATAATCGCCGGCCAGTACGCAACGGGCCGCCAATTCCCGACGAGCCGCGCTGTCCGTGGGATCGGCTTGCACTTTAGCTTCCAGGGTCGCGCGATCCGGCGCGCCTTGCGCCATATCGGCGAATTGCAGCCGGGCCAATAGACCGCTGACCGGTTGCCGGTTCCGTTCTTCTTCCGGCAGGCTTTGCAGCAGGGTGCGCGCTTCCTCGCTCTGATCCAGTTGCAACAATTTTTCCGCCAGCGTGACTTTCAATTCAATCCGATCGGGTTCCTGGTTCAGCGCATCGCGCAGCAATTCGATGACTTGCTGGTGATGGCCTCGCTGCCAAAGCACTTCGATTTGCTCTTGCAACACATTACCGGGCGCAGCGCCGCCGAACTGGTCGATAATTTGCCGATAAGCTGACTCCGGTTGCAGACCGACCAACTGCTCCGCAATCTGCCCCTGCCAAATGACCATGACTGTCGGCAAGCTGCGCACACGGAAATGCGCCGCCAACCCCTGTTCCGCATCGGCGTTGACCTTGGCCAGGATGAATCCGCCTCGGTATTCCTGCGCCAGTTTGGTCAACAGTGGGGTCAATTGTTGACAAGGCTGACACCAGTCGGCCCAGAAATCCACCAGCACCGGAACCTGCTGCGAGGCTTCTACGACCGAGGCGAAATTATGTTGATTGACTTCGATAATATAGGGTGATTCGCTCATCGTTGCGTATCCAAAAACATTGACATTCCCGGTTATCGCTCAAGA
>JAGRHK010000458.1 GCA_020444985.1 Candidatus Competibacteraceae bacterium | reverse complement strand
CAGCGAGATGGTAATGCGCCGACCAGCAGTCCGGGTTGTGGTAGATCGCCTGACGGAAATAACAAATGGCATCCTCCAGTTCGCCTTGCAAGCGGGCAATGCGCCCCCGCAGCAACAAGGCATCCACCGACCAGGCGTCCAGCGCCAGGGCGCGCTCCAGAACAGCCGTCGCCCCAATGGCATCACGCCGTTCAAAAAGCAGATGCGCTTGCAGCGTCAGACAGCAGACCAAAGGCGCATCCTCGTCGCATAATGGCGCTAATACGCGCAGCGCTTCGTCGAATTGATGTCCTTGGGCCAGCGCTAAGGCGTGCTGGTAACGAGTTTCGACCGGTTCCTGGATAAGGAATGAAGTCACAGAAGCGCCTGAATCCTCAATTTCCGGTTTCCCATTTGGGTAAATTTCCGGTTTCCCATTTTGGCAAAGGGGGGTTAGAAGGGATTGATCGAGATCAACCGCTGACGAGTCTACCCGGTGATTGGCAAAGAAGAACACCCCATCCCGCTCCTGCAAAACCATGCAACCGAAGTCGTTGGCCAGGGTTTCGGTCGCCCCCACAATCAGGTAACCGCCGGGGTTGAGCAGCGTTTGAAGACGGCGCTGGATGGCTTTACGGGTCGCAGCATCAAAATAGATGGAGACATTCCGGAAAAACACCACATCCTGACCCAGCCAGTCCTGAGGATACGCCCCAACCAGCGCGTTGACGTGATGCAAGGACACTTGCTGGCGAATGGCCTCGTTGATCCGGCGATGCTGATGGCTCATCATGGTGAAATAGCGTTTGGCCAATTGATCGGGCAGCGCGCGAAAAGAATAAGCGCCGTAAAGTCCGGACCGAGCCTTTTTCAACGCCCGTTGATCGACATCGCCGGCGGTGATCTGGAACAGACGAGCGGCGTTCAGTCCGTACCGTTCCTGGAGCGCGATGGCGATGGAATAAGGTTCTTCGCCGGTGGAGCAGCCCACAGAGAGGATGCGCACCTTGTTGGCGGCGTTTCGGCGAGCCAGCAAATCTGCCGCCAGGACCTCGGTCAACAAGCGCAAATGTTGCGGTTCACGATAAAAATAAGTTTCGTTGATCGTCAGTGAACTGGTCAGTTCATGCCATTCGGCTTCATCCACGCGCAAGCGATCGAGATAAGCGGCGATGGAAGCAACATCCAGAGCAACCTTGCGTTTTTCCAGGGCGTGACGCAACGCAACTTCGGTATGTCCGGCAAATTGCAACCCCAGTCGCTGCTTGATGAGCGCCTTGATCGGTTCAAGATTCATCGCGGTGTCCACCGGATCGGCTCTAACGCCGGGGTGCGCGCCAGCCACGCCATTTCATTGGCAATTGCGTTGAGCGGGAGTACGGACTGGACATCGCCGGCCATGACCGCTTCCCGATTCATGCCATAGACGACCGAGGTCGCTTCGTCCTGGCCAAGAGTAAAACCGCCCGCGCGGCGAATGGCGGCCATGCCCTGCGCGCCGTCGTGGCCCATGCCTGTCAGGATAATACCCACCGCGCGTGGGCCAAAAACTTCCGCTACGGCGGTCAGCATGACATCACAACTGGGTCGATAAATATCGCGCTCCGCTCGTGGCTGGAGATGAATCTGCTGGTTGGGGGTAATGGTCAGATGCATCCGGCAATCTGCTAGATAAATGCGCCCGGCAACCAGCCGCTCGCCCTCCTGAGCAATGGCCACGGTTAATGGACAAAGGCTGTTCAACCAAGCAGCCATGCCGGCGGCGAAGCCATCGGAGATGTGCTGGGCGATAAGCACCGGCGCTGGGAAATCGGCAGGCAATCCGGACAAAAGCTGAGCCAACGCTTGCGGCCCGCCGGTCGACGCGGCAATGGCGAAGATGCGCCCGCCTCTCATCCCCGCCTCCCTATCCGCTGGAAGGGGAGGCGGCGCAGGCATTGCGAAGCGGGGGGCTATCAATGGGTGTTTGCTGCGGATGTGGCGGATGACGGGAATGCCGGCCAGCATTTTAAGGCGCTCAGTGAAGCCCGGATTATCATGCGTGGCGGATTTATTCGTCGCCTCCAAAGCGCCCCGGGCCACGGCCGCCATAGCGTTTTGCGCATCGGCGGCGTCGGAGAGCACGAGGATAGGAGTGGGACGAACCGCCATGATTTCCTCAATGGCTTGCAGACCATCCATTTCCGGCATTTGCAGGTCCATGGTGATGATATCCGGTTGCAACGCCAGCGCCTGTGCGACCGCCTGGCGACCGTTTTCCGCCTCTCCACATACCGTCAGGCCTTTATTCATCTCGATCATGGCCCGAATCAGCGCACGCGCCAAGACGCTGTCGTCGACCACCAAAACTCGTACTTTTATCACCGGAGCCTACTCAGAAGGTAAGCGTGAGTTTTCC
>JAGRHK010000457.1 GCA_020444985.1 Candidatus Competibacteraceae bacterium | reverse complement strand
CTGCAAGTCGCTGTCGCTGCGAATAGCGCTGTCCTTGCCAGTCACGATAAATACGCACTCCTGACCAATCTCGCCCAGACTGATGAACTTGTCGGCAAAACCGGGATGATCTTTGAGGTAATACTTCAGGGCGTCGGCCTGGGCCAGCCCAACGTTGACCGGGCTGGCAGGATCGGCAAGGCGATTGAGGTTTTCCAGCGAACCGGCGCTGGTCAACACCTCGGCGGGTTGATCCTGCTCGGCCAGCACGCTTTTCAGTCGCCCGCCGATGGTGTTGTAACCGCCACCGCTTTTGCCGGTGCTGATGGTGATGAGCGGATCAGCAGCCTGGACGGAAGCCACACTAAGCGCAGCGGTCAAAAGAAATGCGGACGACAAAGCGGATTGAGTCACCATGATGGATTCCTTAATGGATGTGAACGGCTATTAGATATTAATAGATTCTAGCTTCGCCCGGCGGCCGTGTCCTAAACCGCCGATAGGCCCACAAATATTGCTCCGGCAGGGTCCGCACGGCTGCCTCAACGCCCTGATTCAACGCGGCGACGGATTCCGTCAACGTGGCGGCTTCGACGATCTCGGGCAAGGCGCACAGATGCAGGCTATAACCTTGACCACGCGGCAAGCGTTCGGCCCAGGTCAGCAGGACTAATGCCCCGGTTTTTCGCGCCAGCCGGGACACCAGGGTCATGGTGCTGGCGGCGATGCCGAAGAATGGCGCAAACACCCGCCCGGCGATTTCTTCGCCATCATCGCTGCCGAGGTCCTGATCGGGCAGAATGCCAAGCATCTCACCGCATTGTAATGCTTTCAGCAACGCGCGCAGACCCTGAGCGCTCGTGGCGACGACGCGCCCCCCCATCCTGCTGCGCCCGCGACAGCTTAATACGTCAAATTCGGCGCATCGGCCGGGACGATAAAGGATGGTCATTGGATAGCGACTGGAATAGTACAGGCCCGCCATTTCCCAGCAACCCAGATGAGGGGTGATCAGTATCACGCCGCGTTTATGATTAACGGCGCCCGCCAATGTCTCTTCATCTGCGCGGGTTCTCTGTACGAGTTGCAACACCCGCTCCCTGGGCCACAGCCACAGCGGACCCAGCTCTAGCAGACCTTTGCCCGATTCCAGGAGACTCTGGCGCAACAATCGATGTCTTTCTGCAAGCGGCTTTTCCGGGAAGCATAACGCCAGATTGCGCTGCGTGATTTGTCGGGACCGGTTGTTGGGCATTCGCCAGAGCAGCCAACCGCAAAACGCGCCCAAGCGGTGGGTCCAGAGTAATGGCAGCGAAGCAATCAAACGCAACAAACCGCTGATGACCATCAAGCGATTCATGGCTCCCGATCCAGGTCACTGGAAAAATCGCGCGCCAGCACCTTATTCGCGCTTTCCAGCTCTGTCGCGGAAACCTCAATCTCAATTCCATCCGCGATCAACCCGAGGCCCGACAGGGAACGATCCCGCAGTCGACAGGAAATGCCTTCCGCCAACAGTCGGCCCCGGCTGATCTCGGCGGCGGGCAGATTTTCAAATACGGCCAAGGTGACCCACGGGGCTTTCATGGAGTTGTTATGCATGGTGGTCGCTCAAATGGGTAAACTATAGTTTCCCATGTTCGCCGCTTGGCGCAAAGTGTGTAAACATGTTTCATTATTAGCGATTTAATCATTTTCACATCCTCAATAAGCGTTACATCATCATGAAAATTACCATTTTTGGCTCCGGCTATGTCGGTTTGGTCACCGGCGCTTGCTTTGCCGAAGTAGGCAATGATGTGTTGTGCGTGGACGTTGACCCACGCAAGATTGCCCTGCTGCAAGGCGGCGAAATTCCTATCCATGAACCCGGACTGGATGATGTGGTGCGCCGCAACAGCGCCAGCGGTCGCTTGCGTTTCACCACCGATGTGGCCGAGGGCGTAGCGCATGGCCTGTTCCAGTTCATCGCGGTCGGCACGCCGCCCGATGAGGATGGCTCTGCCGATTTGCAACACGTCCGTGGGGTTGCCCGCTCCATCGGTCAGTATATGCAGGACTACCGGGTGGTCATCGATAAATCCACCGTGCCGGTCGGCACCGCCGACCTGGTCCGGGAGACCATCGCCGGCGTTCTTGCCGAACGCGGCCAGAATATCCCTTTCTCCGTGGTCTCCAACCCGGAGTTTCTCAAGGAAGGCGCGGCGGTGGCCGACTTCATGCGTCCCGACCGCATCATTATCGGCAACGACGATCACCGGGCGACCGTATTGTTGCGTAATCTTTATGCACCATTTAACCGCAATCATGACCGGCTGATCGAAATGGACGTGCGCTCGGCGGAACTGACCAAGTACGCCGCTAACGCCATGCTGGCCACCAAAATCAGCTTTATGAAC
>JAGRHK010000456.1 GCA_020444985.1 Candidatus Competibacteraceae bacterium | reverse complement strand
TATCTCGACGGTAGCGAGATGGCGACCACCTTCAACATGTTGCGCGCCAATGATCTGATGTGGTCATTCTTTATCAACAACTATCTGTTGGGCAAGGATCCCTTCCCCTTCGATCTCTTGTACTGGAATTCCGATTCCACCCGGATGCCGGCGAAGATGCACAGTTTCTACCTGCGCAACTTCTATCAGCATAACCGGCTGAAGGATCCCGGCGGCATCTCCCTGCTAGGGACGCCGATTGATCTGACTCAGGTCAAGGTACCGACCTATTTCCTGTCGGCGATTGAAGACCACATTGCGCCGTGGAAGTCCAATTACATGGGCACCCTGCTGTTCAGCGGTCCAGTGCGGTTCGTATTAAGTGGCTCCGGTCACATCGCGGGTCCGATCAATCCGCCTGCGGCTAACAAGTATTTCTACTGGACCAACCCCAAACAGAATGTGGCCGACGCCGAAGAATGGCTGAAGGAAGCCAAGCAGACGGAAGGCTCCTGGTGGCCGGACTGGTACAAGTGGCTGAGCAAGAACTCGGGTGAAAAAATCCCGGCTCGGGTGCCTGGTACGGGCAAACTGCCGGTGATCGAAGACGCGCCGGGTTCGTATGTGAAGATGCGGCTGGTCAAATAATGAGGCGAATCGCGTAGCGATTATCAGCAAGGTGGATGTGCGAAGAGAGCGTAGTCCACCCTGCTGACGCCATTAAAGAACAAGGTCGTCGTGAAAACGGCGGCCTTTTTTATTCGCTATGCGCTGCTCGCCAAACATCCCAATGCCGGCAATTCCGCTACCACCGGATCATGATCGCTAGCCGGCGCTTGACCTGTAGCCACATCGCTGTGGCGATGGGGAATGCGCGCCACAGCTCCGCGCCGCAATGCGAAACTGATCAGGATATGGTCCAGCGCTTGGGGTTCACCGCCATGTCGGCGGGTATAACATTGCCCACGCGGCAGGTCATCCAGCAAATTATGGAACTGTTCACCTTTGAGCAATTTCAGCGTCTTGGAGTCTGGTAAATCATTAAGATCGCCCAATAGCACAATCGCCGCCTGCGGATCGCAGGCCAATAAATCAGCGGCAAAGCCGTGGATGATTTCAGCCTGAGCATGACGTTGTTTCTTAGCATAATGCTCCTCGTGGCGCGTGTTCGAGCGCATCGATTTGAAATGACAGACGATCACGAACAAGCGTTGGCCTCGAATCATGAATTCTGCCGCCAACGCCTTGCGACTGCGGACCCAATGATGACGTTCATCGCCGACGAATGCAGGATGTTGGGGCGCGATGCGCCCGGGATTAACGGTCAGGCTGAGTTGGCGGTTACCGTAACGAATGCCTACGCTATCCTCGGGACCCGCATGACCTCGGTCGAGAAAAGTGACTCGCGCCGGATCGAACAGTACGCCCACGCGGATGTTAGCGCCAGCCATGCCTCCATCCTGACCCGCAAGCGGCGGAATTTCGCGGAAAGCATAGCAGGGACCGCCGGCTGCCTCGATCGCAGCGATCACTGCCTGATACGTTGCATCCGCAGGAACTTGGCCATTGGCCAGCGCCGGGCCTTCCGCCATGATCTCTTGCAGCGCCACGATGTCGGGCGAATCCAGATCGCGAACGATGATCGCGCCCAGGCGCGCCAACCTTTCGGACGGCGCATCTACGCTCAGATTGCAGACATTAAAAGTAGCGATGGCCGGCATGACGGCAGTATTTTTAAGCCATTAAGAGACCGTCACAGAAGACCTTGTTCCTGGTAAGGACAAATGCTCGCCTTTCAGGACGGAGTCGATGATGCAATAGAAGAAGATGTCGGTTGCCCCGCTGGCAATTGCACCATCAGCTGATCGAATGGAATCGTCCAGCCGTACTGATTGCAGGCGCTGACCGTCGCGCGTTGCAGAAAGCGACGAATTGACCAGTAGTATTCAGCGCCTTCGCCCGTGCAGCCTGCTACGAGTAGCAGGTTCAATGACGAACTGGCCGCTTCGTTGAATTCCACCAACAGGTTGGTCACGTAGGGGCGAAATGGCTGTTCTTCCAGTTGCGCCTCCAAGTAGGTGCGCAGCGTCGGAACGATATGACTCAGAATTTCGCCCTGATGCTGATAATCCAGGCCAAAAACGATGGGCACGGAAAAACCATCACGCGACAAATTGCGCGGGTTCTTGCCCAAATAGTCGGCAAGCGGAAAAGTCGTGGTTGAACCGATCACCTGAAGCTGTACGACTTCTGGGGTTTGCAGCAACACCTTGCCATAAATGTCTCCGTCCAGGATAACAATATCGTTTTCCTGACTAGGGAACCAAGGTTCCTCCAGAGCATAGGGACGCGATTGCAAATCGACCATCTTTTCCAGCGGCAACCGCAGCCTACCGCCGCGCAACAGTG
>JAGRHK010000455.1 GCA_020444985.1 Candidatus Competibacteraceae bacterium | reverse complement strand
AAGTTGACCAGGTTGTGCACGCATCCCGCTGATGTAAAACCAGCGACCTTCCAGTTGCACCGGCGCCATGTAGTTAAAGTATTCGCGAGCTTCGCCTGTCGCATCGCGTAGTTTGAATGCAAAACTGGGTCCAAAGTTGCGAAACTTACGATCATCCGGTTGTGCGTTGGGTTCCGGGAGCAGATTAAACAAGCGGAATTCATCCAGCTCCAGGCTCAGCGCAGCGTCCGAGCGACCGACCTTGAGCGTGTTGCCTACGGTTCCCTGAGCGGTAACAGGATCAGCACGGGCGGCCATCAGCGGCCAGGTCCGCAGGTCCAGCCGCGAGCCGCCATCGCCAAAATCGGACTGGTAAATGGCGTAGCCGCGATAAACCAGCGGGTGATTAACGCGAATAGTCGCTTTTAAAGGGTGCTCACCCAAATGCTCCTGATCATGGATCAACACCTCGCTGGCAAAGGATTTGGGCTGGCCCGTGTCATAGTAGGCCACTTGGAAATCTTTTAATTCGATAGCAAACGGCAGTTCCTGGAGCACGAAGCCATCGCGCACCCGCAGGAAGACAAAATTGGCGACAGCGCCCTCCGGTAGCATGATATTGCCGCGAAAGGCAGGCAAAGCACCTGGCGCCAGCCGGCTTTCCGGCGGCAAGTCGCGGGCAGCCAAGTCGCGCGTCTCAACGTGCAAATCGCCATGCCATTCCTTGAGCTTCAACCACAGACTGCCATCCAGCAGTCCACCGACTCCAATGATGACTACCGCCGCATGGGTACATAGATAACCCAGTCGGCTAAAACGACCTTTGCTTGCCGCTATCACTCGATGATCGCCATGATCCTCGACTTGCCAGCGATAGCCGCGACTGCGCAGCATCTGTCCAACCGTCGCCTGCACCGCGTCGACGCCATGATTCGGCAATCGCCACTCCATGTGGTGATGGAAACCACGCAAGGAATCGAGACGCACACGGGTGCGAAATTGAGTCATCTCGCGCCAAAAAATCGGCGCTTGGCGGTAGATGCACACGCTGGTGGACAGGATCAGGAAGGCGAGGATGCCAAGGAACCAGCTAGCGCCATAGACATCGTAGAGTCCCAGTTGGCGGAAGACTTCAAACCAAAATGGCCCGAATTTCAACACATAGTCAGGATACGGCTGGTTTTGCTGTAGCACCGTGCCAATCACTGAGGCGATAGCGATCACCACCAGCAAAGTAATCGCCAGATTCATCGAGCCAAGAAATTCCAGCCACACCCAGCTTAAGGCGCGCTGGCGGACAGGCTTGCAAAGGGTCGTATCGTTCACGGAGTCGTTATGCGGTGGAAGCAAGTCGCCTGAATGTGACCCGGCAGATGGCAATCCGTTCACTGAGCGGGGCAGCAAAAAAGGGCGGCCCGAGAGCCGCCCTTTGATTATGCTGTCTACCCAGTTTAACCGGGCCGCGTGGCGATAGCTTACTGTAAGCCTTGGATGTAGGACGAGACCGCCTTGATTTCTGCGTCGGTCATCTTGCCGGTGATGCTGCGCATCATCTGACCGGCGTCATTCGCGCGCTCCATGGCGCGGAATGCCTTGAGTTGCAATTCAATATACTCGGCGTGTTGTGCGGCAATCGCCGGGAATTTGGCAGCCGGAATGCCCGCGCCGTTAGTACCGTGACAGGCCATGCAGGCGGAAACGCCGCTGTTCAGATTGCCGCCGCGGAAGATCGCCTCACCCGCCGGGGCCAGCGTCGGATCAGCAGCAGCGCGCGCGATTTTTTGCGAGGAAAAATACGCCGCCAAGTCTTCCATATCCTGCGGACTCAACGGCGCAACCATGCCGACCATGATGGGATTGACCCGTGCCCCGCCCTTGTAATCCTGAAGCTGTTTGAGCAAGTATCCCTCGCTTTGTCCGGCCAGTTTGGGGTATTGGGGATTAGCGCTGTTGCCGTCCGCGCTATGGCAAGCCGCGCAAGTCGCGGACTTGGCTTTGCCGGCGGCGGGGTCGCCCGCAGCCAGCGCGGCGGTCGCGGAACCGAACAATGCGCATGTCGCGGCGATCACAACGAGTTTTTTCATTTTTTGAAGGCTCCTGTACGATGACGAAATTCGGTTCAGGCGACCTGCCGCCGGCGTCAAATTAAATCCAGCGTAAACCGGCAACCGAGTCTTGCTTGATCGCAGCGGAATCGGTATTGACTGAATTGATCCTCACCTGCGAAAACAGTGATTTTATATATCAGTTTCGGCCTTCAAGTTCAATGAAAAACCCTGACAAATCTATCTCTTTTATGCCGACAACCGAAGCCGCCAAGCGCTATCAGTCGGTTAATTTTTTAAATAGCATCAATGAGTTTAGCCAATTATTGCCTGATATTGGCCGAGAGGCCGCCTTTGCCGGGCGCTCCA
>JAGRHK010000454.1 GCA_020444985.1 Candidatus Competibacteraceae bacterium | reverse complement strand
CCACGGCGCTGGAATCCGGCGCGGAAGCGATTCAGGTCTTTGATGATATTGATGAACTCTTCCGGGTCAGCAAGCACTGGCCCGCGCAACAGCGGCTGCTGGCCGGCGAGCGCGGCGGCGAAAAGCTGGAAGGTTTTGACTTGGGCAATTCGCCGGCGGAATGTACGCCGGAGCGTGTCGGCGGCAAGCGCCTGTTCATGAGCACGACGAACGGCACCCGCGCTCTGGAGCGCGTGCAGCAAGTGCCGATTTTGCTAACGGCGTCGCTGACCAATCGGGCGGCGGTGGTGCGCTATTTGTTGGAACATCAGCCGCATACGGTGTGGATTGTCGCGGCCGGGTGGCGCGGGGGATTTTCCCTGGAAGACACGATCTGCGCCGGAGCCATCGCCTGCGCGCTCAGTATCGAGCGCGACAGCGATTGCGCGGGGGATGATGAATCCATTGCCGCCATGGCGTTGTTTGAGCAATGGCAGGATCGTTTACCGGAATTGGTGCGCTATGCGCATCACGGGCGCGGCCTGGCGGCATTGGGTTGCGGCGATGATCTGGATTATTGCGCGCGGATTGATAGCGTCAATGTCGTGCCGGCACAGGTCGATCCGGGCGTGTTGAAAGCCGCGAAACTGGACTTCTGATAAGTTTTTATCAAGCCGTCGGCTTACTCCCCGGCAACCGTCATCCGCTCCAACAACAGCGAACCACAGCGGATGCCGCCGCGCATATCCAGGTCATTGCCCACGGCGACAATCCCCTGAAACATTTCATTCAGGTTCCCGGCAATGGTGATTTCGTGGACGGGATACTGAATCTGGCCCTGCGCTACCCAGAACCCCGATGCGCCACGCGAATAGTCGCCGGTCACTAGATTAATGCCGTGGCCCATCAGTTCCGTCACCCACAGTCCGGTATCCAGTTGCCGTAGCAATTCCTCGTGACCCAGCGGGCCGGGTTCAACGATCAGGTTATGCGTACCGCCGGCATTCCCGGTTGTCTCCATGCCCAACCGACGCGCGGAGTAACTGTCCAGCACGTAGCCCTGCAAGATCCCGCCAGCGATGACATCCCGATCAACCGTCGCCACCCCCTCATTGTCGAAAGGCGCGCTGCCCAGCGCCTTGGGCCAGTGCGGGCGTTCGCGAATCGTCATGAATTCCGGGAAAACCGGCGTACCGAGCCGATTCAGCAGAAATGACGCCTTGCGATACAATGCGCCGCCGCGAATCGCGCCAACGAAATGGCCGACCAAGCCGCGCGCCAATTCCGGCGCGAACAACACGGGAACCTGGCGCGTACTCAAGCGACGACTGCCCAAGCGACGCAAAGCCCGTTGTCCGGCTTTTTGTCCAACGGCGACCGGCGTTTCCAATGCATTGCGGTCGCGCGCCACCGTGTACCAGTGATTACGCTGCATCTCGCCCTGATCCTGGGCAATCACCGAGCAACTCAGCGAATGGTGCGTGGTCGGATAACCCCCGAAAAAGCCATGCGAATTACCATACAACACCAGACCAGTGTGTGTGGCGACGCCGCTGCCTTCGGAATTGCGAATGCGAGAATCCAGCGCCAGCGCTGCGGCTTCACCCTCGCGGGCCAGAGCAATGGCGTCCTCAGCCGTCAAGGGCCAGGGATGGTAAAGGTCGAGATCAGGAATGTTCTGCGCCAGTTTTTCAGGATCGGCCAACCCGGCGCAAGGATCGGCGGCGGTGTGACGGGCAATGGCGCAAGCGCTTTGCACCGTGTCGCGAATTGCCGTTGCCCGCCAATCGGCGGTGCTGGCGGAACCGCGACGCTGACCGAAGTAAACCGTGACCCCCAGTCCACGCTGACGATGATGCTCCAGGGTTTCGACCTCGCCCAGACGCACGCTCACCGACAACGCACTGCCAAAGCTGACCGCCGCTTCAGCCGCTGTAGCGCCTTGAGCGCGCGCCTCGGCGAGAATGTCCGCCACCAGGTTTTTCAGATGTTCGCGCGAGGGCAATGGGGTCGTTCGGGGATTCGTCGCTATCACGCCTGCGTCCCCCCCACGGTCAATGCCTCAACTTTCAGCGTCGGCTGACCCACGCCGACGGGCACGCTTTGGCCTCCCTTGCCACAGACGCCCACGCCGGCATCGAGCTTCAGATCATTACCCACCATGGAGACCTGGGTCAACACATCCGGGCCGTTGCCGATCAACGTTGCGCCCTTGACCGGGCGCGTCACGCGGCCATTCTCGATCAGATAAGCCTCGCTGGCGGAAAAGACGAATTTTCCGGAGGTAATGTCCACTTGACCGCCGCCGAAGTTGACCGCGTACAGCCCTCGTTCGACCGAGGCGATCACTTCTTCAGGATCGTGTTCGCCAGGCATCATATAGGTATTGGTCATCCGGGGCAGCGGCAAGTGCGCGT
>JAGRHK010000453.1 GCA_020444985.1 Candidatus Competibacteraceae bacterium | reverse complement strand
GGTCCATCGCCTGCTACCGGTACCATTAAGAAAATTGAAATCATACCAAATATCAATACATAAGAATTCGTTCTTGCGAGATAATCCATTGAATTTACAGCAAGCAAGCTTCTAAAGAACGCTATTTGTATTGAGAGATGGCATTATCAATCGGCGGTTGTCGTTGCTGGCAAGCGCTGGCTGAGTACAGCGTCAATCAGCCCATATTCAACGGCCTCGGCCCCGCCCATGAAGTTATCGCGGTCGGTATCCACGGCGATTCGCTCGACAGGCTGGCCAGTGTGTCGGGCCAGAATACGGTTCAGCCGGTCGCGAACCAGCAGGATCTCGCGGGCGTGAATATCGATATCGCTGGCCTGGCCCTGGAAGCCGCCCAAGGGTTGATGAATCATGACGCGCGAATGTGGGAGGCAAAATCGCTTGCCTTTTGTCCCGCCCGTCAATAGCAAAGCGCCCATGCTGGCGGCCTGCCCTACGCACATGGTGCTAATATCCGGCTTGATGAATTGCATCGTGTCGTAAATAGCCAGACCGGCGCTGACGGATCCGCCCGGCGAGTTAATGTAAAGATGGATATCCTTGTCCGGGTTCTCGGCCTCCAGAAACAACAACTGTGCAACTATCAGATTGGCGGCGTAATCTTCGACCGGTCCAACCAGGAATACGACACGTTCCTTGAGCAAGCGTGAGTAGATGTCATAGGAGCGCTCGCCGCGCGCGGTTTGCTCGACAACAATCGGAACCAGATTGAGCGCGCGGGTGACGCTTGCTGTTGCGCTTTCATTCATGATGAAAATTCCTGAGCGGCTGAAAGAGCAGGTTGCTGAAGAGAGGACATTTCCTCCATTTCAGCGGATTGCTGATCCGCCAGGAGCGCGGGGCGCTGCAAAGGGGCCATGACCTCGGAAAAGTTGCTCGTTTTTTCAATAACCTGTGCGCGCTCCAGTACCCAATCAATGACCTGGTTTTCGAATGCCAGTTCTCGAATGCTACTCATGGCCGTTGCATCTTGCTCGCACGCTTTGATCCATTGCTCCGGCTCCTCATAGGTCGCCGCCAGGGACTGCAAAAAATCACGCACTCGCTGTTCGTCAAGCTCGATATGATGTCGGGTTGCCAAATCGGTGAGCAGAAGCCCCAGAGTGAGCCGACGACGAGCCTGTGCGCCAAACAGATGGTCTTTAAGTTGGCGCAAAGCTTCTTTATCCTCATCCTTGGTGTTAACGGAGAGGCCCATTTGCGTCGCCATTTGGTCAATTTCCTGGTTAACCAGTGCTTGCGGCAACGTGATCGGGTTGGCTTGCAGTAAGCCTTGGAATACCTGATGCTTGATTGTGGTCTTAATTCCTTCGCGGAGTTCGCGCTCCATATTGCCACGCAGCGATTGGCGTAACTGGGCCAAGCCGCCTTCGTGGATGTCGTATCGCGCTGCAAAAGCGTCGTCAATTTCGGGCAGGGTCGCTTCCTCGACGCGATGAACCTTGATTTGCAAGTGAACGGTCTGACCTGCGACATTGCGGGTGGGATAATCCAGCGGAAAGGTGACGTCGAATTCCGTTTCCGCATCGGGACTCAAACCGATCAGCTTTTGCTCCAATTCTGGAAACGCCGTCTTTCTACCGAGAATCAGGGAAGTATTTTTTGCCTGATGGCCGGGAAAGGATTCACCATCGATGGCGCCGGTGAAATCGATCTCTATCCGGTCGTTCCACTCCGCTGGACGCTCCACTGGACTCCAATTGGCCTGTTGCCAGCGCAGAGTCTCGATCATCTCGTCGATGTCCTGTTCGGTGACGTCTGCGAGGGGGCGCTCGATTTGGAGAGTCTCCACACCGGTGGTTTCAAATGGGGGTAGAATTTCGAAGGTGACCGAGTATTCGAAATCCTGGCCTTCCTCCAAAGGTTTGGGGTCGATTCTGGGTTGGCTGAGCGGATTGAGCTTTTCCTGTATCAGCGCATCGCGCAGGCTTTGCTCCATAAGGTCACTGATAACCTCGGCCTGCACTTGGTGTCCGTGCAGTTGCTTAACCATCTTGAGGGGTACCTTCCCAGGCCGGAACCCCGCCATTTTGAGCTGCCTGGACAGTGCTTGCAGCCGGTTCTGGATTTCCTTGTTTACCTGTTCGGCAGGCACCTGCACGGTGACCCGGCGCTCCAGATCGTTCAGCGCTTCAACTGAAACCTGCATCGATACACCTCAAAAACCGGTTATAGAGTAGTATTTAGGCGAATCCATCCAAACGACGCCTCCATGAAGATGTGGACAGCGCCATTTTTTTGGATACGCAGACGTGAATGGTGCGAAAGGGGGGACTCGAACCCCCACGGGTTACCCCACTAGGTTCTAAGCCTAGCGTGTCTACCAATTCCACCACGCCCGCATTTAGACAGAGCGTTTTTCGGAAGACGTAGGA
>JAGRHK010000452.1 GCA_020444985.1 Candidatus Competibacteraceae bacterium | reverse complement strand
AGGCGACCGGTTTCCCGATCGCCAAGGTCGCGGCCAAGCTGGCGGTGGGTTATACCCTGGACGAGTTGAAAAACGAGATCACCGGCGGCCGCACGCCCGCTTCGTTCGAGCCGAGCATTGACTATGTCGTGGCCAAGGTGCCGCGCTTCAATTTCGAAAAATTTCCCCAAGCCGATCCCCGCCTGACCACACAGATGAAATCGGTGGGCGAGGTGATGGCGATCGGGCGCACGTTTCAGGAATCGCTGCAAAAAGCGCTGCGCGGGCTGGAAATTGGCGTGGATGGTTTCAGCGAAGTCCTGGCGGTCGACCCGGCGGTCGACCCTGGCCTCATTCTCAAGCAGGAGCTGGGCGTACCGGGCGCGCGGCGGCTGTGGTATGTCGCGGAGGCGTTCCGGCGTGGCTATTCCGTTGAAACCTTGTACGAGTTAACCCGCATTGATCCCTGGTTCCTGACCCAGATTGAAGAGCTGGTGCAGATCGCTGGTGAAGTGCGCGCACGCGGTTTGGCCGCCCTGCATGATCGGGAGCGCCTGTACTTTCTCAAGCGCAAGGGCTTCGCTGACAGCCGCCTGGCGACGCTCGCCGGCGCTGACGAAACCACAGTGCGCCGCTTGCGCGAGCAACTGAACGTCCACCCGGTTTATAAGCGCGTCGATTCCTGCGCTGCGGAATTCGCCACCAGCACCGCTTACTTGTACTCGACCTACGAGGAAGAATGCGAGGCGGACCCCAGCGTCCGGGAAAAAATCATGGTGCTGGGCGGCGGCCCTAATCGCATCGGCCAAGGCATCGAATTTGATTACTGCTGCGTCCACGCCGCCCTGGCTCTGCGGGAAGACGGTTATGAAACGATCATGGTCAACTGCAATCCGGAGACGGTGTCGACCGACTTTGATACCTCGGATCGCTTGTACTTTGAGCCGCTGACGCTGGAGGATGTGCTGGAAATCGTCCACAAGGAGCGCCCCAAAGGCGTCATCGTTCAGTACGGCGGTCAGACGCCGTTGAAACTGGCCAAGCTGCTGGAAGCGAATGGCGTGCCGATTATCGGCACCCCTCCGGACGCGATTGACCGCGCCGAAGATCGCGAGCGCTTTCAGGGCATGATCGATCATCTGGGCCTGTTGCAGCCGCCGAATCGCACTGCCCGCGAGGCTGAGGAGGCCGTGCGCCTGGCCCGCGAGATTGGTTATCCTCTGGTAGTGCGTCCATCTTACGTACTCGGCGGTCGCGCCATGGAAATCGTTCACGAGGAGGCGGATTTGCGTCGCTATATGGCAGAAGCGGTGCAGGTTTCTAACGAATCGCCCGTTTTGCTGGACCGGTTCCTCAACGACGCAGTGGAAGTGGACGTTGATGCGCTGAGCGATGGACGCGAAGTCATCATTGGCGGGATCATGGAGCATATCGAAGAAGCCGGCGTCCATTCCGGCGACTCCGCCTGTTCCCTGCCGCCTTTCTCGCTCAGTCCAGCGATTCAGGATCGGCTGCGTAAACAGGTGCGCGCCATGGCGCTGGAATTGGGCGTGATCGGCTTGATGAACACCCAGTTCGCTATTCAGGGCGACGCCATCTATGTGCTGGAAGTGAATCCGCGCGCCTCCCGCACGGTTCCCTACGTTTCCAAGGCGACAGGACGCCCCCTGGCCAAGATCGCCGCTCGTTGCATGGTGGGTCGCACGTTAGCCGAACAGGGGGTATCGGGCGAAGTGATTCCCAACTATTATTCCGTCAAGGAGGCCGTGTTTCCTTTCGTCAAGTTCCCCGGCGTCGATCCGTTGCTGGGACCGGAGATGAAATCCACCGGCGAAGTGATGGGGGTCGGACGCACCTTCGGCGAAGCCTTTGCTAAGGCGCAACTCGGCGCGGGCGATCAGTTGCCGCGCGGTGGCCATGTGTTTATCAGCGTGCGCGATGCCGACAAGGCCAAAGCGGTTGAGATTGCCCGCGACCTGGATCGGCTGGGTTTCGCGCTGGTGGCCACCCGGGGCACGGCAGCGGCGCTGCGCGCACAAGGCCTTAACTGCGAAACCGTTCACAAGGTCGGCGAGGGACGGCCTCATATTGTGGATTTGATCAAGAATGACCAGATTGATCTGATCGTTAACACCACTGAAGGCAAGCAAGCGATTGCCGACTCGTTTTCCATCCGCCGCGAGGCGTTAATGCACAAGGTGAGCTACACCACAACGATTGCCGCAGCGCGGGCCACTGCTCAGGCCCTGCGCGAACTTGACAACAGGAGCGTGAACTGTCTCCAGGAACTGCACCGGGAATTGCCTGCATGACGATAACCAACCGAGTACCGATGACCGCCACCGGCGCCGACCGCCTCCGCGCTGAGCTACAGGAACTGAAAGCGGTAGCGCGACCGCGTATTACCGCCGCCATCGCCGAGGCCCGCGCGCATGGCGACCT
>JAGRHK010000451.1 GCA_020444985.1 Candidatus Competibacteraceae bacterium | reverse complement strand
ATCGTATTGTAAAAGAAAAACATTTTTTAATAAGCGACCCTAAAAGCATCGCCCATATCTTTCGGCACGATACCGCTCGTTATTACCGTGGGAAATACCACGAGCTATTGAAACCCGTATTTGGCGACGGTTTGTTGACCGCCAATGGCGAATCCTGGCGACAACCGCGACGTTTGATCGAATCCCATTTTTCCCGGCAATACACGGCCAACTGGTTGGATATTATCATCAATACAACAGAGGCGCGGATCGCTGCTTGGCGCAAGGAAGTGAGTCCTTTTTCACTGGATATGACGCAGGCCATGTCTGGGTTGATTCAAGAGATCAATACCAAAATCCTATTTGGACGCACGCTCTCCTATCGCGCACATCCGGTATTACTCAATGCTGTCAATATCATAAACAGCACCCTATTGCGACAAGTCAAGCAAGCCATGCTATTGGATGGGCTGCTGAACCGACTCCCTTTACCCAGCACACGGCGGTTTCGTAAGGCGGTGGCGCGACTCCATCAAACCGTCGATGACTTAATCACGCATACCCATGCACATGCAGGCGATGACGAAGCGCTCTACGTTGTACTCTGTAGAGCAACCGAGCAATCTGCATGCCCGTTTCAACTTCGCGATCAGTTGATAACCTTATTTTTAGCAGGCCACGAAACCACCGCCGTTGCGCTGGCTTGGATATTCTATTATCTAACGAAGCATCCCGAATGGTTGGATCTTCTTTACAACGAAATCGTTGACGTGTTGGGGGACCGCTCACCCACGATCATGGATCTGGAACGTCTCGACCACACCCGGCGCGTTGTGGACGAATCACTCCGGCTGCGACCGCCCATTTATGGCATCGGTCGCCGTGCTCGCGTCGAAGACACGGTGGGCGGCTACCGAATTCCTGTTGAATCGCCGGTGGTTGTCAGTCCCTACGTGATGCATCACCACCCGGCCTATTGGGACTGCCCGGATCGTTTTGACCCCAACCGCTTTTTACCAGAACGGGCCGCAGCTCGGCCGCCTTTCACTTACTTCCCATTCGGTGGCGGGCCTCATGTTTGCATCGGTCGCCACCTGGCCATCAAGGAACTTCTCGCCATCGTTGCGCTGGTCGTGCGCGCTTTTCGCATGATGCCGCCGCTGGGGCGTCGGGTCGTACCGCAACCTGCCATTACCCTGCGACCGCATCCTGGAATGCCCGTGCGGATCGCTCCCCGCTAGTTTGACTATATTTTAATGTTGCCGATGCGTACGGCATTCGCACAGGAGCAGAAGTAGCACATGATTTTCTATTACCTTGATCTTGCGGGCGTGGCTGTATTTGCCGCCAGCGGCGTACTCGCGGCGCGTGATCGGGAATTGGATCCCATCGGAATCATCGTGGTAGCTGCGATCACCGCCATCGGTGGGGGCACCCTTCGCGATCTTCTCCTGAACCGCCACCCGATCTTCTGGATCACCGACACCCACTACCTGATCGTCATCATCGCATCCGCCGTGTTGACGGTCGGGTATATCAAGCTCAGGCCGCCACCGGGTACCGCACTTCTCGTGGCCGATGCGCTGGGGCTGGCGCTTTTCGCACTCTCTGGCGCGCAATTGGCGGAAGCAGAGCAATGTCCGACGCTCATTGTGGTACTGATGGGCACCATGACCGGCGTTACCGGAGGCATTTTGCGAGACGTCATCACGGCGCGAACGCCGCTTATCTTGCAGCGAGAGATCTACGCGACCGCCGCCATTGTAGGGATCATAGCGTATCTGATTCTACAGGCGCTCGGCGCGCCACGCGGCCTGGCCTTTGGGACTGGAATGATCGTGGTGGTGGCGCTGCGCTTACTAGCTATCCATTGGGATTTGCATCTGCCCGTCCTCAAAATTTCAGCGAAAACCCCGGTAGCGACGCCTGAACCTTGGTATAGGTCACGCCGTCGACACGCAGCCCGTCGGGATTCAACAGAGAAATGAGTCCACCTTTGTTGGGCAGTACGACTGGCGGCGCCAGAGTAATGCGCAGAGTATCGCCGGCTGGGATCTGGCCCTGCAATGGCATGCGGCGTTTATCGCGATCAAGCAGCGTCCAGCCCCTCAAATCGATCATCGTATCGGTGACATTGAGCAGCGTCACCGTCTCTACCTCGGGAGACAAGACCGGGTTGACCAGCGCGGCAACGATGCGCACTGTGCCGTCCGGGGCCTGCGGCGAGGGCGGCGCGCCGGGTACGAAGGGGGTCGTCGGTTGATCGTCATTCGAGAGCGACCCGCTCACGGACACACTGATCCGGTGGCCGGTGCTGTCGTCGGTATGCCAGGACTGAGATTGGAACTTCAGGAAGATCCCCACCCATTGCGCCTGGCCCAGCGTTCGGCCAGGGAATTGCAATAATATGGCGCCGTCTTGGTAGACACCGTCATCCTTGACGA
>JAGRHK010000450.1 GCA_020444985.1 Candidatus Competibacteraceae bacterium | reverse complement strand
ACAGATTCTGACCATCGTGCATGTAGATGACCGGGTAACGGGTTGCCGAACTGGCCTGTTCACCCGGTGGACGCCACACGTCGACAGGGCGGGGCGTGATATAACCGGATGGAAAGTCGGCATGGCGCGTCAGGAAGCCGGTTCCATCGGAAAATGCCAATGGGGTCGTCGTCAAAGTCATTGCTCCTCTAAACTGAAGCTGCCTATTGAAAACAATTATCCATCCCTGGATGGCATCCACGCTTCATCCAGGCCACAAGAGATCGTAGAAGAAATTGTCATGAACCAACTTTATATCATCGGCGCTGGCCCTGGCGGGCTGGAATATCTGAGTCCTATTACCCGCGCGGCCTTGGAATCTTGCACGGACCTGGTCGGTCATGGGCTGTATCTGAACTTGCTTGGTGAATTGACCGCAGGCAAGACGCGCCACAAGACGCCGATGGGCGAAGAGATCGCGCGCGCCACCCTGGCGCTGGATCTCGCGGCAAGCGGTCGAACCACGGCGTTGATTTCCAGCGGTGATGCCGGCATTTACGGGATGGCCACGGTGGTATTCGAACTATTGGCGCGCAAACCAAAACCGGAATGGGCGACGGTGCATATCGAAGTCCTTCCCGGCATTTCAGCGATGCAGGCAGCGGCGGCTCGGGTGGGCGCGCCGTTGGCGCATGACTTTTGCGTCATTTCCCTGTCCGATCTGCTTACGCCCTGGGAATTGATTGCCAAGCGCATTGATCTGGCGGGCCAGGGCGATTTCGCCATCGCCTTCTACAACGCTGTTTCCAATAAACGTTCCTGGCAATTGCTGGAAGCCCGGCAAACCCTGCTGCGTTACCGCCAACCGGAAACCCCGGTGATTGTCGCTTTCAACGTCACGCGCAAGGGCGAAGAACTCACGATCACTACGCTCGGCGAACTCGATCCAGAGCCTCTGAACATGTTGTCGCTGGTCTTGGTTGGCAATAGCGAAACCCGCCGCGTCGGCCCGTGGGTATACACTCCGCGCGGCTATCACACCAAACCGGAACTGGCGGAAATGATCGACCATCACGACGGGTAAGCGGCTTAAGACCGCGTTCCCGAATGACGCCAGTAGAGTCCCTGAGACGGAAAGAGCGTGTCGTATTTCATCAATATGCAGCAAACAGCGGAATTCTCCCGCCCGATGCGGGATGAAACGATTCGCTTTGGGCGGATCGCCAAAATCTGAGCTTGGGTGGCGGTGTCCAGCCCTTCCTGGCGAAGGCGGTCAACGACGGAATAAAGGCGACGTTTGAGGTTTGAGATATACTTGAATATTTTACGAAATCTCACTCTGACTGCACAAACGCAAGTGACTCGGATCGCTGCCGGATTGTTCGACGAATTCGCGGCTGATGATCAACCTGCCACCGGAAGCACAGGTAGGATCGTAAATAGGGGAGGTTTGGACCTCCAGCGATGATCATCCTCACCCCTCGCGACTAACCGCAAACGGCGAGAACGCCTGACATATCGGCATCAGCTCAATGCTGTTGATATTGACACGCGCCGGGCGGCTTGCCGCCCAATAAATGGTATCGGCGACGTCCTCGGCGCTCAACGATTCAACGCCCTGATAGACCTGATCTGCCTTGTCGTCGTTTCCTTTGAAGCGCACCCGCGAGAATTCCGTCTCAGCCATCCCCGGCTCGATATTGGTCACCCGCACGTTCGCGCCCAGCAAATCCGCGCGCAGATTCAGCGAAAATTGTTTCACGAACGCCTTGGTCGCGCCGTAAACATTGCCGCCAGGATAGGGATACGTTCCCGCCACCGAACCGATGTTGATGACATGGCCCCGGTTACGTTCGACCATGCCCGGCAAAATGGCGCGAGTACAATACAGCAGACCTTTGATATTGGTGTCGACCATGCCTTGCCAATCCTGCATGGAGCATCGCTGGGCTGGCTCCAGACCCAGCGCCAGGCCGGCGTTATTGACCAGCAGATCCACGGCCGCGAATTCCGCTGGCAACGTAGCCACTGCTGCATTCACCGCCGCTTCGTCGCGCACATCCAAAGAGAGAGTGTGAACCGACGTTGTTGCCGCCAGCTCAGTGCGTAATTCGTCCAGGCGCTCCTGACGCCGTCCGCAGAGAATCAAACGCCAGCCCTCGGCGGCAAAGCGTCGGGCGCAAGCAGCGCCAAACCCGGAGGTCGCGCCGGTGATAAAAGCAATTTGTGATGGCATTACAACTCCTTGAATTAAATTAGGAATAGATATAACCAAGGGTAGTCCGGATGGAGCATGGCGGAATCCAGGAAGCGCCTGCCGCCAGACAACGGCTTAAAGACGTGGCCCCGCAACGACCTTATCTTCATGCAATCGGGAAATTTCAGCGTCGCTCATCCCCAGGATGCCCGATAGGATTTCATCGGTATGCTCGCCCAACACGGAGG
>JAGRHK010000044.1 GCA_020444985.1 Candidatus Competibacteraceae bacterium | reverse complement strand
GGCGTCGTCCACCACCAGACCGACCGAGAGCACAATCGCCAACAGGGTCAGCAGGTTGACCGTAAAACCAAAGACCTGCATTAGAAAAATGCCGCCGATCAGCGAAATGGGAATCGCGATCACTGGCACGATGACCGAGCGCAGCGAACCCAGAAACAGGAAAATGATCACCACCACGATGAGCAAGGTCTCCGTGAGGGTTTTAACCACTTCGTGGATCGCGTTGTTAATGTAGTTGGTGGCGTCGTAAGCAATGTGGGCTGACAGGCCAGTCGGCAGATCCTTCTCGATCAGCGCCATCTCGGCGCGCACCCGCCCAATCACGTCGATCGCGTTGGCGTTGGGCAACGGAAAAATGCCCATGAACACCGCTGTTTGCCCGGAAAAGTGCACCTCGGCATCGTAACTCTCGGCGCCCAGCACCACATTGGCAATGTCCTTAAGCCGCACCAGCGCCCCACCTTGCTCACGGATCACCAAGTTCTCGAATTCCCCCACGGAGCGCAGATCGGTGTCGGCGGTCAGATTGACCTGCACCAGCGACCCCTTAGTCTGGCCAATGGCCGCCAGATAATTGTTGGCCGCCAGCGCCTGACGCACTTGCGCGGGGCTGATGTTCAGCGCCGCCATCCGGTCAGGCTTCAGCCAGACGCGCATGGCAAAGGTGCGCGCGCCGAGAATTTCCGCCCGCTGCACGCCTGCCAACGCGGTCAGGCGCGGTTGCACCACGCGCACCAGATAATCCGTGATCTGGTTCTGGCGCAAAATGTCCGAGGAAAAGCTAAGGTAGGCCGAGGCGAACTCACTGTCGGCGGATTCAATGTTCAACACCGGCACTTCGGCTTCGGGCGGCAAGTCGCCACGCACCTGATCGACCTTGGAGCTGATTTCAGCCAGCGCCTTGGTCGCATCATAGTTCAGCCGAAGGCGGGCCTTGATCGTGGATGAACCCTGGGCGCTCTGCGATTCCAGGTATTCGATCCCGTCGGCGGCGGCGATGGCTCGCTCCAGCGGCGTGGTGATAAAGCCGCGCACCAATTCGGCGCTCGCGCCGACATATGCAGTGGTGACTGTGACGCTGGCGTTATCGCTGCGTGGGTACTGGCGGACGTTAAGCGTGAAAATCGCCTGAATGCCCGCGATGATGATGATCAGATTGACCACGATCGCCAGCACCGGGCGCGAAATGAACAGATCGGTGAAGGATTTCATAGCGCGATCAAGAATTAGCGGGCTTGGGAGCGAGCTGGAAGTTCGGGGCTAGTTGGTTATCCACAGCGGCTTTCATGCCATTACGCAGTTTGAAAACGCCCGTGCTGACGACCGTTTCGCCGACGGTCAATCCTGAATTCACGACGACGAAATCCCCGCGAGAGGGACCGAGTTGCACGAATTTCTGTACGAGCACCAAACTGGTGACGCCAGTTTTTTCGTCCGGTTTCTCTTCAACCACGAACACCGAATCGCCATAGGGCGCGTACAACACCGCTGTTGCCGGGATCATCAAGACCTGTTCCTGAGCGGGCAACACGGCGGCGACGTTGACATACATGCCAGGTTGCAGATGCCCATCGGGATTGGCCAGCGCAGCGCGTAACCGAACCGTCCGGGTCAGGGCGTCGACTTCGGGACTGATGACGCTGAGCTTGCCCGCAAAAGTTTGGTCTGGCGCGGCATCGCTGGTTACGCGTATCGCCATCCCGGCGCGTAACTGCGGAAAATTCTGTTGCGGCAGGGCGAAATCAACGTAGATGGGATCCAGGGTTTGCAAACTCACAATCGCAGCGCCGCTGTTGAGGAACTGGCCGAGATTAATTTGGCGAATGCCTAATCTTCCGGCGAAGGGCGCGCGAAGGCTTTTCTTGGCGATCACCGCACGAATGTTATCGACTTGGGCATCCGCTTGCTTGGCTTGGGCGTCGGCGCTGTCGACGTCGGATTGCGAGACCATGTTGCGAGGCCGGAGGTCACGGACCCGCTTCAGGTTAAGCTGAGTCAGTTCAGCGCTGGCAATGGCCGAGCGTAACTGGGCCTGCTCTGCGGCATCATCCAGCTCCACCAGCAGTTGCCCAGCGCGCACGTTTGCTCCCGATTCGAAGGCGATCCGCTTGACCATGCCGGCTACTTCGGCGCTGATCGTGACGCCCTGCACAGCAATCACCGAACCGACCGCGTTCAAAGTTGGTTGCCAGGAATCCTGCTGGACGACGGCGGTGGTAACGGTGGTCGGCGGCTGCGCGAAATTGGCGGCGGCAGCGAACATGGTTTTAAATTGCCAGACTTTCAGGCCAGCCAGCGCGCCGACGATGAGTAATAGGCCGGCGATGGTCAGAAGGATTTTCTTGATCATGCGAATGATTTTTCCACATTGGCGGAGCCAGAATTGAGATGCACGCAAGCATCGCTTATCATACATACATCCATGAATGTATGTAAATAGCGATACACCGCCTATCCATCGGTCTTGCAGACGCTGCCTTGCTATCTCCTGCAGCAGCAGGGAGGAGAATAAAAGAACATGGTCAGAAAGACAAAAGAGGAGGCTCAGGAAACCCGCCATCGGATTCTGGATGCCGCTGAACAGGTATTTCAACGCCAAGGCGTTTCTCGCACTTCGCTGAATCGGATTGCCATTGAAGCCGGGGTAACCCGAGGCGCGATTTACTGGCATTTCCGCAACAAAGCGGATTTATACGATGCGATGATTCGTCGGGTGTTCGATTCGGAGGAAGCACACGGTCAGGCGAACATGCAGCGGCAAAATGACCCACTCAACTTTATTCGCGAGCTGGCGGTCGGTTTCCTGCAGCGGTTAGCCTGTAATTCTCAGTATCAGCGGGTTTTGGAAATTGCCTGGCACAAGTGCGAGTACGTGGAGGAAATGGCCGTTATCCGCGATAGCCATCTGGAATGTGGACGCCGGTTTATCGCCCTGTTGGAAGGAGCGATGCGCTACGCCCAGGAACAGGGACAATTGCCAGCCACGCTCTGCCCGCATCAGGCGGCGGTCGGGGTAATGGCTCTGGTTGATGGACTGATGGTCAACTGGACGCTTGAACCCAGCCTGTTCTCATTGACCGACTACGCAACGGCCATTCTCGATATCTATCTGGTCGGGCTGTGCGCCCGAGGTGTTGGTTCCTAATGTTAGGAGGCAGTAGGTCGTTACAAAAAAACGAAATGATTTGATTGACTACAGGACGACCAAAACTTGTTAGTCGGGTTTAACCCCATCCTCCAGCGCCGGGCGTTTATGGCAGTACACATCAATTCTTTATGGAGAATGCCATGAACCGAATTTTGTTGATTTCTTTTCCTGTTATCGTCGCTCTGCTTGCAGCGGGATGCTCGTCCAACACAGAATCGCCTACCCGACAAGCCATCGCAGGTTCCAAGGCAGATTCCAAAGAAGTAGCGCAATTCGCTAATCAAGAAGCGCAGCGGCAATCTGAAGAACGCGACGCGGCAACGCCAAGGCCGACGATTGAACCCGCGCCTTCGTTGACCCAAGCAGAGCTTCAACCGGTTTCTCTTCCGCCAGCGCCAAAAACGCCGGCTTCCCTATCGGAAAGCCAAACTGTAGTCGCGGCCGCGCCCACGAAAGCCGCAGGCGAAGTGGGACGAACAGCCCCGTCCAATCGCTTTATCGGGCAGGAGCAACGGGATGCCTTGCGCGCACCTAGCGAACCCACCGATCGCGAACAATACGCCCACCAGGAAGAGAATCCAGTCAAACGCGCTGCTGAGCAACCGGTGTCAACCTTCAGCATCGATGTCGATACCGCTGCTTACGCCAACGTCCGCCGCTTTCTTAACGAAGGCCGCCTGCCGCCGCAGGACGCCGTGCGCGTTGAAGAATTGATCAACTATTTCGACTACGACTATCCCTTGCCGGAGGGTCGCCAACCGCCCTTTCAGGTCAGCACGGAACTCGCACCAACTCCGTGGAATGCTAAAACCCTGCTGTTGGCCATCGGCATCAAAGGCTACGATTTGCCCAAGACCCAATTGCCGCCGGCCAATCTGGTCTTCCTGATCGACGTGTCCGGTTCGATGAACGCACCCGACAAAATTGGCTTGCTGAAATCAGCGTTGAAATTGCTGGTCCGGCAGCTTGGAGCTAGGGATAAGGTCGCTATCGCGGTTTATGCCGGCGCAGCGGGCCAGGTACTGGAGCCAACGCCTGGCAATCAAAAGGCTAAAATTGAGGCCGCATTGGAGCAGTTGCGCGCGGGCGGCGCCACCAATGGGGGAGCGGGCATTCAACTGGCTTACCACCTGGCGCGGGAAGGTTTTATCGAAGGCGGCATCAACCGGGTGATTCTCGCCACCGATGGCGATTTCAATGTCGGTACGGTGAATTTCGAGGCATTGAAAGACCTGGTGGAAACCCAACGCAAAAGCGGTGTGGCGCTGACCACGCTTGGTTTTGGAACCGGCAATTACAACGATCAACTGATGGAACAACTGGCCGACGCCGGCAATGGCAACTACGCCTACATTGATACCTTGCAGGAAGCCAACAAGGCGCTGGTCGAACAAATGAGCGCTACCCTGTTGACGATCGCCAAGGATGTCAAAATTCAAATCGAGTTCAACCCGGCGCGAGTCGAAGAATACCGCTTGATCGGTTACGAAAACCGGGTGTTACGGCGAGAAGACTTCAGCAATGACGCGGTCGATGCCGGCGATATCGGGGCCGGTCATACGGTGACCGCGCTGTACGAAATTGCGCTGAAAGGGAGCGGCGGCGCGTTGACCGAACCTTTGCGCTATGGCCAAACAGCGCCGGCCGCAACGCCCCACGGCGATGAAATCGCCTTTCTGCGGCTGCGCTATAAACAACCGGACAGCGCGGTCAGCCAATTGCTGGAATGGCCGATTCAACGTGAACAGGCCATCAGCCGTTGGCAGGCGGCGAGTGACCGATTTCGCTTTGCTGCGGCGGTAGCCGGTTTCGGTCAGAAGCTGCGCGGTGGACGGTATACCGGCAACTTTGGCTATGACGACGTACTGGCCTTGGCGCGTCATGCGCGCGGCGCGGATCCTTTTGGTTATCGTGGCGAATTCCTGACGCTGGTCGGCTTGGCAAAGTCGCTGGATCCGGGTAAGCACGAGGAGCAGGGGCAAGCCATTCGGTAGGCATCCGGCATCAGCTATTCCTTGGAAATCTGGAACCTGATGCCTGGAACCTGTTACCTTATCTCCATGCCAATCGACGACGATGCCGACGAAACCCTCATGCTCCGCTATCGGGATGGCGACGCCGACGCCTTCACACGGTTGTACGCCCGGCATAAAGGACCACTTTATCGTTACCTGCTTCGTCAATGCGGTCAGCCGGCAATCGCTGAGGAATTATTCCAGGAGATCTGGCTGAAACTGATCGCAGCGCGGAGCGGCTACACGGTGCAGGCTCGGTTCGCGACCTGGCTCTATCACATTGCCCATAACCGGCTGATTGATCATTATCGGGCCAGCCAGCGAAGCGTGCCCGTGTCCTATGCCGAGGATTGCCCGGAGTGGGTCGATGTTCCCGCGCCGATTGAGGAGCAACCGGAACAAAAAGATGATCGCCGTCGGCGGGCGGAACGTCTGTTGGAACTGTTGGCCGAATTACCAGAGGCGCAGCGTGAGGCGGTTCTGCTCAAGGAAGAAGGTGGGTTGTCGCTGGAAGAAATCGCCCAAGCGACCGGGACCGTGCGGGAAACTGTCAAAAGCCGCTTGCGCTATGCGCTGGCCCGTCTGCGGCGCGGCCTGGGAGATGCGCCATGAACGATCCAAGCCATCCACACGATTGGGAATTCCACGATGAGGCAGTGTCCGATCTGTATCGGGCGACTCGTGATAGTGAACCGCCTGCTTGGCTGGATCAACAGATCCTGGCGGCGGCGCAGACCGCAGTTACTCCATCGTCAGCGCCAGCCCTGGCGCGTTCGCGGCGACGAAGCGCGCGATTCTGGGCCATGCCTGTGGCATTGGCGGCCACGATCATCATGGCGGTGGGTATGGTGCGGCTGACGTGGGAAGCCGGGGAGTGGGATGCGCGCATGGATCGGCCCATGCAAACCTCGTCCCTGGCGGAATCCGCCGCCGAAGCGGATGCTGCGCGCCCTGAGCGGCGCGAACGGGAGGCCGCGAAACCGCAACCTGCGGCTACGCTGTCTTTGCCCGCTTCCGCGTCGCCCACCATCACGGCGCCTGCGCGCATGATGCGCATGGCGCCGCCGTCCGTGCGGGGAGAAGAAGAACGCATGTCCGACGAACAGCGCCTGCGAAATATTCTCCAGACCAAACCGGCAACGCGGGATGAGGATACAAAACGCCCACAGCAACAAACTGATCGTTCGCCGGAGGAATGGTTGGCGCACATCGCCAGATTGCGGCAGCAGGGCCGGATTGCTGAGGCGCAGGCCAGCTTCGAAGAGTTCCGACGCCGCTATCCGCATTATCCACTGCCTATTGAGGAAGGAACTGATTAATCGTGTCGACCAGAGTTGCTTCTTCCACGGGCTTGATGACATAACCCTTGGCGCCTTGCCGCGCCCCCCAGATCTTGTCAGTTTCCTGGTCTTTGGTCGTCACAATGATCACTGGAATATGGGAGGTGGTTGGATGTTTGGTAATCTGCCGAGTCGCCTGAAAACCATTAATCTTGGGCATGACGACATCCATCAATACCAGATCAGGCAGTTCGGCCTTAGCGACCTCGACGCCTTGTATGCCATCGGTCGCTGTTAGAACCTCGTGCCCATGTTTCTTAAGAATTTTGGCGAGACTCAACGTTTGGGTTGGCGAGTCGTCGACAATCAGTATGCGGGCCATGCTGCCACTCCTGGAATAATCGGGTCTATTTGCTTGACGTGTCGGTTTGCAAGAGCCGGAGGACAAGATCAATGGGGGGGCGCTCCACATTGCCTTTTGCCTTTAAATTTAGCTGACCACACGGGTATGCGCCAATCCAGTCAGTCAAATCCCGGTATACCAAAGATGGCAGTTTTATTGTCATCAGCGAGCATCTTGCCGGCACATGATAGGATACCGCATAAACCGGTTCGATTTAAGGAGTTTGTTTCATGAGTGCTTCACAATCAAGTTTTATCTCCCGGCTGGCGGCGGCGCTGCACGCAGCTTGGCGAATGTTCGTGGATCACGAGTTTGCCTGTCGCGTGGCGCGGTTGGAGCACGGTGAATCTGCGCTAACGAGAGCCGCCGACGATAGTCAGCCTAAACCGGCCCTGCGCGATACGCTACCGGATTCTGCACTGCAACTCTTGGCGTTGCTGCAACAGGAGGGACGGTTCGTGGATTTTCTGGAGGAAAATACCACAACCTATTCCGATGCTGAGATTGGCGGCGCAGCGCGGGTCGTGCATGAGGGTTGCCGCAAGGTGATCCGCGATCATCTCCAAATCGCGCCGGTCCGCGAGGAAACCGAGGGCGCTCGGCTGACCTTGCCGGATGGTTTCAATGCGACTGCCGTGCGCTTGACCGGCAATGTAGTCGGCCAAGCGCCTTTTACCGGAACGCTGATGCATCGCGGCTGGCAAGTCATTGACATCAAATTGCCAAAACTGGCGGAGGGCCATGATGTCCGCATACTGGCTCCAGCGGAGGTCGAACTATGAGCGAAGCCCGTTTCGCCATTGGCATCGATCTGGGAACAACGCACTGTGTGCTGGCGGCGGTGGATCTGCAGGCCAGCGACCTGGATGAGGCGGTCGACTGGATCGAAGCCATCCCGCAGTTGATCGCTCCTGGCGCGGTTGAGGAACGGCCGTTGTTACCTTCCTTCCTGTATCTGCCTCATCCCGATGAGTTGCGTCCCGAAGATCGCACCCTGCCGTGGGGGAACCAACCGCCTTTCGTGGTGGGCGAGCTGGCCCGCAACATGGGTGGACGCACTCCCATCCGGTTAGTGGCCAGCGCCAAGAGCTGGCTGTGCCATCCCGGCGTTGACCGGCGCGCGGCCATTCTGCCGGTGGATGCGCCAGAAGAGGTCGAGCGGGTCTCGCCACTGCAAGCTTCAATGCGTTATCTGGAGCATCTGCGCGCCGCCTGGGATCTGCGCTATCCTGATGCGCCGCTGTCTGAGCAGGAAATCGTGTTGACGGTGCCCGCATCCTTCGATCCCGCCGCCCGAGAGCTGACAGCCGAGGCAGCAGCGGCCGTTGGATTGGGGAATCATCTGGTATTGCTGGAGGAGCCTCAGGCGGCGTTATATCACTGGGTTCTGGCGACGCGGGGCGCATGGCGCAAGCAGGTGCGGGTCGGCGACATCATTCTGGTGATCGACCTGGGCGGCGGAACCACCGACTTCTCGTTAATTGCGGTCACTGAGCGCGACGGCTCCCTGGATCTGGTGCGCGTAGCGGTTGGCGATCATATCCTGCTGGGCGGCGACAACATGGATCTGGCTCTGGCTCATGCCGTTCGCGCCAAGTTGGCCGAACAAGGAACCCAGCTTGATGCTTGGCAATTGCAAGGACTGACCCACGGTTGTCGCTCCGCCAAGGAGACCCTGTTGAGCGACGCCAGCGTCGATGCAGCGCCCGTGGTGGTGCCCAGTCGCGGTTCACGGCTGATCGGAGGAACCTTGCGCACCGAATTGACCCGCGACGAAGTAACCCGGACCCTGGTGGAAGGATTCTTCCCGATGGTGGAAGCGGCAGCGCGACCGGCGACCCGGGCGCGGGCGGCGCTGACCAAGCTGGGCCTGCCCTACGCGCAGGATGCGGCCCTGTCCCGGCATCTGGCGGCGTTCTTGGGGCGACAGGTGGACGCGACCCGCGATCTGGCCGGGTTCGAGAATCGCCGGCCGGAGCAGGCCAGTTTCCTGCATCCCACTGCGATCCTGTTCAACGGCGGCGTGTTCAAGGCGCACTCCCTGCTGGAGCGGACGCTGGACTTGCTGAACGGTTGGCTCACGGCCGAGGGCGCGCCGCCCGCGCGCCTGCTGGAAGGGGCTGATCTTGATC
>JAGRHK010000449.1 GCA_020444985.1 Candidatus Competibacteraceae bacterium | reverse complement strand
ACTGCTGTACAGCAATCCCAACACCATGTCGTGTAAGCCCAGTTGTTTCAGTTTCGATTGATGGAATTCGGGATTGTCGCGCAGCAGTTTGATGATGAAGCCATGCACGATATCCAGCGGTTTAGTGCCGAGCCGGGCCAGCCAAGTGGGTTCGATATGGCGCAAAGTATCCTTGAAATCCTGCTCCAACCCGCGAATGGCAAAGTCGCAGACTTGCGAGTTATGCGCATCTTCCAGCAACTGCAACAGTGGCGTGGGGCTGATTTTCCAGGCATCGTCGAAAGCGCGACGCTCCAGTTCCGTCGGCAGGCCGCTGCTTCCCAGTACACCCTGGTCGGTGGTGCCAATTAAATCTTTATGCCGCCAAATTTGATTGGCGATCCAGCAGTGGCGGAAATGGCATTGAGGCGGGTAGTGGCGCAAGACTTGACCGGCATACATCGGAAATAATTCGGGTAAGGCTTGGCCCAGTTGTCGCAGATAGCGCCAAGCGCGGCGGCGCATGTACAGCCAAGTGCCACGCGAAATATCACCATCGCCCAATCTGGGTTGGTCATCCAGGCGATAACACAGCACGCCCAGCATGGCGAAGTCGTAGCGTTGTTCGGCCTGTTTGTAAATCCCCTTGATGCCTTGCCAGATGCCCCATTTGATGGTGTGTGGCGGGAGTTGGGGAATCAATTCCAGTAATAAGGCACGCGCCGGTTCGTCATCAGCGGCGTATAAATCCAGCAGCAATTGACCGAGTTTCAGGCGCGGTGGTGGATTAGTCGAAGCCAATAATGCAGCCCACGCTCCGTTGCATGCCGCTTGCCGTTCGTCATCATTTTTACCAGCCAGGGCTTGTGGATTCAAAGTCTGGCGCAGACGATCCAGAGACCAAGCATCGGGCGCTAAGGGTTGTGGCTGATAATCATCCGCTGGATCTTCTGGTTGACCGGCAGGTGGGTCGGGTTGCGCCAGAAATTCCAGAACCCACGCAACGAATTGCGGATCGCGCCGAGCGGCGGCGTATTCCAGATCGGTGAAAAGGATGGAACGGTCATCAGCCATGTGTGGGGTCTATCCTTTCAATTAGCCGACGTTTCAGCAGTCGGCTGCGTGGGTTTATTAAATTCCAATTCCATGGGCTGATAAATCAAGCCTTCTGATTCGGCTACATCTCCTTTGCACGCAAAGCCATATTTGATATAGGCGGGTACTGAAGAGAGTGATGCCTTGACTGTTAAAATATCGGCTCTTACATGGTTCAAAGCGGCGGAAAGTAGCTTTCTCCCAACACCTTTGTTTTGGTGTTTTGGATCAACGAACAGCATGGCTACATGGCAGCCTTTTTTTAGTTCGATGACACCATTGAGTTGATTTCCCTTCTCTGAAACAAGCATTACATTATCTTCTTGCATACGGCTTGAAAACGCATTTGATGAGGCAATTTCTTTAAAAGTAGAGATACCTCGTTCAGATAAGGAAGCAGCTACCGATTCCATGAATGACTCGATACAAATGGCGCTAACACGATCAAGATCTTTCTCGGTCATTTCCCTGATAGTCATCTGGTCTCCTTAGAAACTATTCACAAAGGATGTGATTTTCTAAGCGTGATGGAATAGGTAGCAATTCGTACAACTACGCTTCGCGAATCGTAGCTACAGCACTCTGATTACCTAGGCAGGTTCGAAGCGCGCAATATGAATGTTTTTCTGCTGAACCTGCGCGAGATCGTAGGTGATCTGCATCCGCAACCAAACCTCAGCAGTCCCACCGAACGCTTGGGAAAGTCGCGTAGCCATTTCAGCGGAAATCCCTGCCTTGCCGTTAATCACATTACTTAGAGCCTGCCGGGTCACGCCCAGCACTTTAGCGCCGTCCGTGACCGATAGGCCAAGCGGTTCTAAGCAATCCAACTTGATGGATTGACCAGGATGTGGTGGGTTTTTCATCGGCATAAAGGTCTCTCTTTCAATCGCCTAGTGGTAATCAATCATCTCCACGTCATACGCCTTGCCGTTCTCAAAGCGGAAAATAATCCGCCAATTGCTTGAAAGACTGACACTCCAAAATTCTTTCAAATCGCCTTTCAGTTCGTGCAACCGGTAACCTGGCAAGTTCATGTCGTCAATAACAAGGGATTGATCCAACCGCGCCAAAACACGCTCGACTTTATCAACTAAATCCGCTCGTATCTTGCTGCGATCTCCGCGCTCATACAGACGCTTCAATCTCCGATCCTTGAAATTTTCGATCATCTTTTGTTTGTAAAACGTCAATTGTCACTTGTCAAATGCTACCTGCTTCATATCACTTAAATAGCTTTGTGAACGGCTTCTTAGGATTTAACGAGACCGATAGCCGTCGGCTTCCAACGCGGCCCGAATCTGAGCGAAAGCAGCTTCGGCAGCTTCAGGATTGGAATAATGTTCGACGCCGTGGGTATGCACGGTG
>JAGRHK010000448.1 GCA_020444985.1 Candidatus Competibacteraceae bacterium | reverse complement strand
CATTCCGGGTGACGCCGGCGGACCTGGCGCAGTACGGAAAACACCGCTTCCTGACGAAGATCGGCGACTTTCATGACTCCCAGCGCCAAATGTGCTTGTGACTCGCAATAGCGAATATCTTCCGCAGGATCATAGGCCACTTCGCCTAAGCCGCGGGTATCGAGAAAGCGGACAACCGGGACCTCGGCGGGGAAGTCGTAAAACCGGGCGGTGCGCGTGCAGGGTTGGAAACCGTCGCCAATTTCGGCGGTCGGGCTACCCGTCAGGGCGCGGATAATCGACGTCTTGCCGGCCTGCGCCTTGCCGATCAGCCAAACCACCGGCAACGGCTGTCGCGCCCGCGCTGCGCGCAACGCCTCGTCCAGTTTTTCCGAATCGACGCGCGGATTCAGCAACGCCTCGCGCAGACGACTCCAGTCAGCGGGCCAGGATCTTGAATCAGGCGACGCCATGACATGCTTCTCCATTCATTCAGAAATCCTGAAGTTACCCACAAGTGACTGCTTTCAAGCAAATTTAGAACTGCTTTTGCTGCGCCCGCACCTTGATGATGGTTGAGGACGCTGCAATCGCCTGACCCAGAGTAGTCACATCCAGGTCTTTCAGCAATGCCAGCATGTGGACAAAGATTCCCGCAGTGACGAGAGCATCGCCTAACGCCGTGTGCCGGGCTGATACGTGTACGCCAAACCGTTCGGCAATGGCGTCCAGATTATGTGCAATGCTCTGGTCGTCGAGGAACACGGATAACAGCAGCGTGTCCAGTACCGGCTGGTTGAAAATCACTCCGCTTTCCGCCTCTTTCAGTTTGAGGAACCTCAGGTCGAAAGCCGCGTTATGGGCAACGAGCACCGCGTCGCCCACGAATTGATGAAACTGCGGCAGCACCAGATGCGCCGGTGGCTTGCCTTGCACCATGTCGTCGGTAATGCCATGAAAACGCGTCGACGCTTTGGGGATGGGGCGACCGGGATTGACCTGCCGGTCAAACGTTTCGCCGGTCAAAATACGGCCATTAACGATCCGCACTCCAGCAATGGAAACGATTTCATCGCCCTCGGACGGCTTGAGACCAGTGGTTTCCAGATCGAACACCACATAATCCAGGGATTTGAGGGGACGCTCGGCGAAGGCGCCGCCTGGAGCGAGTTGTTCTTGCAATAAGCTGAAATCGTAAAATTCGGGGCGTGGCGGTAATTCGCTGGCGGTATGTACGCTGCGCGCCGCTGGCATCGGCACCCGCACCCGGGCCAGTCCCTCGCCACAACGGTCACTCCAAAGTTCACTCTGGTGATGCTCCAGGACATCCCGCACCGTCAATCCGCCCGGAGCGCCCGGCAGCACCGTGTTTAACCCATCGTCAAGAAAACCCGTCGGCAAGGGTTCGCCTGACCAGATGATGTCGATATAAACTTGGCGCGGCCCGGCTTCGGCGCTGATATCGAACGCTTTGACGCCGCTATAGGCGCTGATGCGGCGAATCAGATATTCATTCAGCGAAATAATGGAGTGACTGTCGCCATGCAGCCATTGCGGCAGATGAACCACAGTGACCGCGATATCCGAGGTTTCCTTCAAGCGCTGCGCTACCATTTCCAGCAAGGTGGCGGATAAATCATCGGTCATGGGCCAATAGCCGACGATGATATCGCGATATTCCTGACATAACTGATTCACCGTTTCGCTGAGTGCGGCGCTCTCCTTGAAAACCACTTCATCGAAGGTGCGGTGCGCAGCAATATCCATATCGGGATTAGCGGCTTGCATCTCCGCCGCTGCGCGCAGATTAGCAACCGGCGCCCGTAATCCCTCAGTCGCTTCGCGCAACAGACGGTCGCGCTTGCCCAGCGCCGCCAATTCTTCGGTGATGTCATTAAAGGTCACGACATAGCCGGTGGGTAAGTCCTCCGCGCCCAGGATCAGCGTCATCTGAGCATGCAGGGTATGCAGGCCATCGGTGGTCGCGCACACCAGGTGGGTCGTGATGCCCAGCGGATGATTGTGATGCCGGCCTTCAGCCACGCGCAAGCGCAAGCGGCGAAAGGCATTGGAAATGGGTTCGCGACTGACTACCGTGAACAGCGACCGGCCCAGGCCCAGTTCGCCGGTGATATGCAGGATTTTCAAAGCCAACTGATTATAGAGCAGCACCTGATTGTTGAGGTTGCACACGACGACCCCTTCCTGCAAATCCCGCAGAATGGCTTCCAGACGATTTTTCTGTTCCTCGACCTGGGCGGTAGCGGCAGTCATCGCCTGCACCAACTCGCGATGATGCGCGGCCAAGCGCCGAGTCAACTCGTTAACCGTCTGGAATAGCGGATCCAACTGATTCGGCCCGGCATACTGGATTTCATAATCGGGATTGGTGCGCAATGTATTCAGCAAACTGCGCGTCAGGCTGGTCAACGGTGCGGCGAAACTCTGGTCAAAAAACAGCCAGGCGGC
>JAGRHK010000447.1 GCA_020444985.1 Candidatus Competibacteraceae bacterium | reverse complement strand
ATTTATCCTTCTATTTCAACGCCATTCAGATATCACGCGTCCACAATGAAGCCATTGCCGGTCCCGTGCCGACGCAGAGCGATGCGCCGCCCGTCGTTTTGCCTAGCCGTTCCAGCTCGTAGTACAGGCTAACCACGATGCGCAATCCCGTGGATCCAACAGGATGCCCCAATGCGATGCCAGAACCATTGAAATTGCAATTATCTGGAGTCAGCGACATACCATGATCTTCTTTCAGCATGCGCCCAACGCCCAACCACTGAGCAGCAAACGCTTCATTCACTTCCCAATAATCGATGTCTTCGAACTTCATGCCAACTTGGCTCAGGCACTTGGGAATCGCTGCTGCCGGACCGAGTCCCATAATCACGGGATCAACACCGGCCTGACAGATATTGACCAGCTTCATCAATGGCTTGATGCCCATGGCCTTGGCCTTGTCCAGTGACATGACCACGACCGCGCTGGCGCCGTCATTGATGCTGGACGCGTTAGCGGCAGTGACCACGCCATCCTTCTTGAAGGCTGGCTTGAGCTTCGCTATTTTCTCCATACTGGCGTCAGGAATAAAGTTTTCATCAACCTCAAAAAAGGTTGAACCCTTTCTGGACTTCAATTCTACCGGCACGATTTCGCGCTTGAAAACGCCTTCCTTGGTTGCCGTAGTGCAGCGGGTATGGCTAGTCAGCGCCAATTCGTCGCATTCCTGCCGGGTGATGCCATACTTGGCTGCAACATTCTCAGCCGTCATCGCCATGTGGCCCGGCACCAGCTCATCGAACAGACCATCATGGATCATGCTGTCCTCGATGTTGCCCTGCCCCATCCGGTAACCCATGCGGCCTTTGGGTAGCATGTAGGGCGCATTGGTCATGCTCTCCACGCCAACCGCCAAACCGATTTCGGTTTGACCGAGCATGATATTGTGGCAAGCGATTTCCAGGGCGCGCATGCCGGACGTGCAATTCTGGTTAACGGAAACGGCGCTACTGCTGTGTGGCAGACCCACCCGCATGCTGACTTGGCGAGCAGGCAGGGAACCCTGCATACCCAAGTATAACTGCCCCATGCAGATTTCTTCGATCTGGTCGGCCGGAACGCCGGATCGTTCGATCGCGCCTTTGGCAGCGGTAATGGCCAGATCGCGGGCGGGTACGTCTTTCAGGGAACCCATGAATTTGCCAATAGCCGTCCGGGCGGCGCTGACGATCACGACTTCTTTAAGAGCCATAGTTACTCCTCAGTTTGCGTAGTAAGCGGGGTCATGAAATATAAGGTAGAGCCCGGCCATTGCGACCAGGTCGCTAATGCTTCCTGCGGGCGCATCTGCGAGGGGATCTGAATCGCGTCGCGTCAGCAGACTTTGCAAAGTAAAGCCTATATTTGCTGAATGTCAATTATTCCTGTTTCCGAATAATTAAGCTTGCGCTATGGCCTTTATGCCTGTTGATGATGATATAAGAATATATCAAATAAAGACATGTAAAAACGCCCAGCAAAATAGCTGCTAACCCTCCAGAATGGAGCTATAAAATAAGCTTAAGCTTTAGAGTAAGGTGAAGAAATAACAGGAACTCTGCTATGGTTTTTGTAACGGATAACGATAATGCGCCTGCATCTGAAGGCCCCGTAATCATCGATTACGAAAGCTTCAGCGTCCTGGCTGCGCTCCGCGCACATCAACTCTTGCGACTGGCTCGCCTGTTATCCACGGAGCATTCACACACGATCCTGACTCGTCCCCTGGCTGCGGATCTGCTGTCCCACGCTATTCAGGTCGAGGAATTTCTCGATGCCTACGGAGCGCGCAATAACCGCCTATGGTCGCGTTTCCGATCCTTAACCGCCACCATCAAGCTGTTTGCCGATATCAGCTACAAGCTGCTGCATATCCAGCATTCTCTGCCCTCTTATCAGTTGCCTACCCTCAAACGCGACTTTACCGAAGCCACCGCGCAGACGCTGGCATTCACCTACGATATCCTGGTCCGGGCATCGAGCCATATTCTTAGCAAAGCCGCTCATCTTAATCTGCCCACGCCAGCGGATGATCTCAACAAGGAATGCTACCGAGAACCCCTGCCGCCGGGTCGTCTGCCCCATGACCGCGCCATGCGCCAGGTCAGCAGCACGGCGGAAAGCGTCACGCATATGGCGACCGCTTATTTGAATCTGGCTTCGGAAAGTCAACTCCTGCATATTGTCGAGTGGGTAAAACCCCGCCAGTACCCGAGCTGCTTTCCAGACCCACTCAGTGAAGATAAGCTGCGCTACCTGCAATTAAGGTTTCACAGTTTGCAGGCGCTTTATGATACGCATGTTGCCGAAACCGAGATTGAGTCGCTGGATACGGATTTGCCGACTCTGCGCGGCTACATCAGCATCGTCTTCCATCTGTTGGAAATCACCACCCAACTCATCCATCACTACGAACGCCACCTTAACGCTAAAA
>JAGRHK010000446.1 GCA_020444985.1 Candidatus Competibacteraceae bacterium | reverse complement strand
CGGGCCTTGCTTTTCGCATGGCGACCCTTGGGGTTGGCGCGCACCCATTCCAGTTCCGCTTTCATGGCCTTGATGTGCGCCGTTTCCTGCTTCTCCTCAATCTCCAGCCGCTTCTCCTTTTGATCCAGCCAGGATGAGTAATTGCCCTCCCAGGGAATGCCGCGCCCCCGGTCCAGCTCCAGAATCCAACCGGCAACATTGTCGAGGAAATAACGATCATGGGTCACGGCCACGACGGTGCCAGGATACTCCTGGAGAAAGCGCTCCAGCCAAGCCACGGATTCGGCGTCCAGGTGGTTGGTCGGCTCGTCCAGCAACAACATGTCGGGTTTGGACAACAACAGCCGGCACAACGCGACCCGGCGCCGCTCGCCGCCGGAGAGTTGCGTCACATCCGCCTCCCAAGGCGGCAGACGCAGCGCCTCGGCAGCGACGTCCAGCGTTCGATCCAGATGATGACCGTCGGCTGTCTGCAGGTAGGCTTCAAGGTCGGCCTGTTCAGCCGCTAATTTATCAAAGTCAGCATCGGGGTCGGCATAAGCGGCATAGACCTCATCAAGACGGGCTTGCGCAGCCTTGATGGGTGCAACCGCTTCTTCTACGTTACCGCGCACATCCTTGGCGGGATCCAGTTGCGGCTCCTGCGGCAGAAACCCGATGTGGATGCCCGACTGGGGGCGAGCTTCACCGAGAATATCGGTATCAAGACCGGCCATAATCCGCAGCAGGGTAGATTTACCGGAACCATTCAGGCCCAGAACGCCGATCTTGGCGCCGGGAAAGAAGGAAAGTGAAATATCTTTGAGGATTTCCCGCTTGGGCGGCACGAGCTTGCCCACGCGGTTCATGGTGTAGATGTATTGGGCCATGCGATCTCATTATTAGGTGAGTGGAACGAAAATGGCGGTCAATCTAACGACTGGCCGCCAAGTCGTAAAGGGAAAGCCGGAACAGCTAATCCGCTTTTTCAATAATACGCCGGTAGGGCTTGGCGGGTCGCATCTCCAGATTCACAGTCAAATCCGCGCGCTGGGAACAACCCGGCGGACATTTCGCCAAGTGCTTCCGCGCCGCTGTGTACAACGTTTCGCTCTTTTGCTTTGGATCGCTCAAATCCGGATGCGTCAGGGTAGCGGACGCCCACGGGTACAGTGGATCGCGATCAAAGCCAGCGCCTAGTAGGAACGCCAGCGACAGGTAAATCATTGCGCCGCGTTCAGTGGTTAAACCATGCTGCTTGGCGGCCGCATAGCCGTGGCGCACCAAATTGCGCAGAATATCGTCGCCCAGCGCTTGATATCTCTGCGGCGCCAACGCTTGCAATAGCAACAGCACACGGTGACCGATGCTGGGTGCTTCCGGCAGGCTTTCGAATACTTGTGGTTGTTGAAACAGGCCGATAGTTTGGCGCAAATACTCGTTTTCCGGTCCGACCATCGAATCGAGCAGCGTCATGGCTTGATCATAAATCGGCGTCATGCGTGCCAGCGCCGTTTCCGGCGCTTCATCCTTGAGCAGTTCCCCTACCCAGGGGAATTGCAGGTCCTCGTCGAAGTGGCTGCCCAGCAGAAACATCAGGCTGACATAGAGATAAACATCGCGCTCGGAAATTAGTTGGTAATGCTCAGCCCGTTCCAAACCCAGACGAATGACCGCGCGCGTCCCATCCCCGCTCAGGATCTCGCAATGCTTGGGAAAAAACTTTTGCAGATGCTCATGCACCCGACTGGCGAAATTCTTGACGACCGCCTGCTCGAACACTGCCATTTGCTCTTGACGGATCATTAACATGGTTCGATTCCTCTGCTCCCTCTGACTACGTCAAGGCGATGGATTCGCTGCCGAGCTGTTCGCCATTCAGCGAGAATTTTAACAAAACGCCCGGTTCCTCGCTCTCGACTAGATAGCGCAACACCGGGCCAAACACGGTCCGCAGTTCCTTAGCATTGCACGTCGGTAGATAAACGCGCAGCACCCGGGGATCGTAATAACGGAATTCCAGAGGTTCGAGTTCCGGCCCATAGACCTTTAGAAACGAGCGCAAATGATCGCGCAGGGCGCGTAAATTAACCCGGCTGACCACGAAAATTCCCCAATGACGGCCCCAGCCTTCTTCCAGCACCCATTCGGCAAACGGCGTATCCGGCTTGAATACCGCCAGGTAGGGAGCAACCTGGGCCACATCCGGCTCCAGTTCGCCGGGGAACAGACAAACCGATTCGACCCGCAAACGGTCCAGCATTTGCGGCAAGTTCGGCGCTGATGCGCCATCCAGCACGGCGTACACCGTAGTCTCGGGTAACGCAAATAAATGCGCTTGTAAAGTATTCATGGAAGCTACATCGAACATGGTCTGTGCTCCGGACAGTGGATTTCGCTACGCTCATCCATCCTATAAATCTACCGCTGAGTACGCTGCTGCTCCTCAGCGCGTTGTTGCTCCTGCGTCCGTT
>JAGRHK010000445.1 GCA_020444985.1 Candidatus Competibacteraceae bacterium | reverse complement strand
CGGCGCTGTTATTTGGGCTGCTGGCCGTATTGGGCGCGCGCCTGGCTTGGGACGATTTCCGCTTTGAAGTCACCTCGCCGGGGTTGGGCGCGCCGCAATGGCTCTACACAATCTGGTTGCCCGTGCTGGCTTTACTCATCACCGTGCGGGTGCTGATAGCGCTCTGGCGCAATGTACGGACGCGACATCCATGATCGCGGGACTGACGCTGCTGGCAACCTTCCTGATTCTGCTGGTTCTGGGCATACCGCTGGCGGTCGCGCTGGGCTTGGCCGGCGGCTTGCTGATCGGCCTGGAAGGCTTGGGTTTGTTGGCGATACCGACCAATTTTTACGCCGGCATTGCCAAGTATCCATTGCTGGCGATTCCCATGTTCATTCTGGCGGGCCTCATCTTCGAGCGTTCCGGCGTCGCCCTGCGATTGGTGCGCTTCATCGGCGCGCTGATCGGCCAGTGGCGTGGTTCGCTGGCTGTGGTGGCGGTGCTGGTTTGTACGCTGATGGGGGGCATTTCTGGATCGGGACCTGCCGACGCTGCCGCAGTGGCGGCGGTGATGATTCCTACCTTGTGGAAACAGGGCTATCCCAAGCCTTTTTCTGCCGCGCTGATTGCTGCTGCCGGGTCCATGGCAATCGTGATTCCACCGTCGGTCGCTTTCATCATTTACGGCATTCTTGTCCCCAGCGCTTCCGTCCCCGCCCTGTTTGCCGCCGGGTTGCTTCCCGGCTTGCTGGCGGCGCTGGCGCTGACCTTGACGGCAGTCGGCTTGAGTCGCCGGCATGGGTTCGGCGCTCCCGACATCGCCAGTAAGGATAGCGCGCCGCGTCTCTCATTGTGGACCCATTTCCGGGAAGCGATCTGGGGCTTGCTGGCGCCCGTGGTGATTTTAGGTGGGATGCGTGCGGGTCTGTTCACACCCTCCGAAGCAGCGGTCGTGGCGGTCGCTTACGGTCTGGTGGTCGGGCTGGCGATTTATCGGACGCTGAGCTGGCGAGAGGTCTGGCGTTTGCTGGCCGAAGCGGGTGAAATTTCTGGGGTCGTGCTGCTGATCATCGGTCTGGCCAGCGTGTTCGCCTGGGCGGGATCGACGGTGGGCGTTTTTGATGGCATGGCGCGCGGATTGGCGGGCCTGCATACCGAGGGCTGGGTGACGCTGCTGTGGGTGAATGGCTTGTTGCTGGTGGCCGGGATGTTTCTGGACGCCATCTCGGTTTATCTGATCCTGCTGCCCCTGCTGGAGCCGCTGGCCCAGCAATTGGGTTGGCATCCGGTTTGGTTTGGCGTGGTCATGACGCTGAATCTAGCAATTGGTCAAGCCACGCCCCCCATGGCGGTCAGCCTCATGGTCACTGCCCGGATCGCTGGCGTATCGATGGAATCGACCCTGCGCTGGGCGTTATGGCCCATTGTGGCGCTGCTGGCGACGCTGTTGCTGGTGATCTTTGTGCCAGAACTGGCGTTGTGGTTGCCGCGCCAACTGGGTTATCTCTAATGAGGTTACATGGGTGTTGCCAGTCTGTGATTGTTTTTAATCGGTGATATGATATTTGAAAATCATGACGGCTGGATAAACAATGGTATGTATCCATGCCATATCATTATGATCGTTCATTCACTGAATCACTGAACTATGCAAACCTCACACTCGTCTCACAGCGATAAGCTTCAACCGAAGGCGCTCTATGTGCCTGGCCCATTTGTTGCGTCGATTAAAGCGTTGATCGATGCCTACCGCGCCGGCGATGCCCTGGCTTTATCATCTGCTCTGCAACAATTGGAGCAGGCGGTACGAGAGGCCGAACCCAATCCCAAGCTCAACAAATCCAAGTCCAAATCCAAACCGTTGAAAGAGGGAGCGGCTCGGACGACTCAGGACCAGAAGTCGGTTCGTCAATCACAAAGAGTCATGATGGCAGAGTCTCCTGCGGAAGTGGATTGCACCATTGATCTGGTTTCTCGTTTAAACCGCGATTATCCCGTAATCGCGGAGCGTTACGCGATGGGCGAGTTCGAGACCATCAAGGAAGCCGCCATCGCGGCGGGAATGATCATCGAATCATTGCCTCTTCCGGATAAAAAAGCGCGCTACTCCTATTGAAAGATCATTGAACCGAGTCCGCGTCGTCACGCGGGGTTATGAGTGGCATGACGCAACGCTTGAAGCAGGCGCTTCGCTCCCGTCCGGGATGCGACCCGGATGGGCGTGCTGATCTCATTCTAATCCTGGCGGGTAGTCAAGCGTTCATTCCCCGCGTCCCCCGGCGGCGGGTGCGGGGCGGCGAGAGGGGATGGCGCAGAGGTGCGCAGCGCCTGCTCCAATTCCTGTTCCGGACCCAGCAAAATGGCCAGCCAGCGTCCTTCCGGGCTGGCCTCCAGCGCGATCTTGACAATGATGGTCAGCGGTACCGACAGCAACATGCCGACCGGACCCAGCAGCCAGCCCCAGAACATCAACGACAGGAAC
>JAGRHK010000444.1 GCA_020444985.1 Candidatus Competibacteraceae bacterium | reverse complement strand
GTGCCGATCTTGAAATAGATGCTGAGCGACATGTCACCGCTGGCCGAGTTGTTCGATTGCATGTAAATCATGTCATCGACGCCGTTGATCTGTTGCTCAACCGGCGCGGCCACGGTATTGGCGGTGGTCACTGAGTTGGCGCCAGGGTAACTGGTCGCAACTTGCAGCAACGGTGGGGTGATTTCCGGAAATTGGGCGATGGGCAGAGCGCGCATCGCCACCAACCCGGCCAGGGTGATAATGATAGAAATGACCGCCGCGAAGATCGGCCGATCAATGAAGAACCGCGAGATCATGGACGTTCCTCGTAGTTATTATTGGTCCGCTGACTGAGGTGCATCAGTCGATTTAGAGTCATCGGTGGACTCGGTGACTTTCACCGGTGCGTCAGGTCGAACTTTGACAGCGCCATCCACAATAACACGTTCTCCACCATTCAGGCCGGAAGTCACGATCCAGTCTTCACCAACAAAATCACCTACTTGTACTTGCTGGACCTTGGCTTTGTTGTCCTTGCTGAGCACATAGACAAACTTGCCTTGCGCGCCCTGCATGATCGCGCGCTGTGGCACGAGGATCACGTTGAGACGCTCGACGCCCTGGAGACGAACCCGTACGAATTGACTGGGACTCAGTGCATTTTTGGGGTTGGGTATCGTTGCCCGCATCGGCAAGGTACCGGTTTGTGCGTCGATGCTCGGAGCGACGTAGTCGATGCGCCCTTTTTGGGGGTAGACCGCCCCATTGGCCAGAACCAGCTCGACTTCTACATCTTGCGGGGTTTGTAATTGCCCGGAAGCTTTTTGCTGGCGGAACTTGAGGACCTCGTTCTCCCCGATGCCGAAGTTCACCCACATGGGGTTGAGCTGCACCACGGTGGTGAGCAAGCTGTTGGTTCCGGGCGTGACCAAGCTGCCCTCGCGGAACACCGATTTACTGGCCACACCGTTCAGTGGGGATGTGATGGTGGTGTAACCCAGATTCAATTGCGCAGTGCGGACTTGCGCTTTGGCGGATTGCACCTGGGCCTGCGCACTGCGTGTGGCAGCGACTGAATCGTCCAGATCTTTGGGGCTCAGGGCATTTTCCTTAGCCAGCGGTCGGACGCGCGCCAGCGTGGCGCGGGCATTGGCGAGTTGCGCCTCGGCGCGGGCCAAATCGCCCTTGGCGCTGTCCAGCGCTGCTTGAAAGGGTTTGGGATCGATTTGGAACAGCAATTTGCCCTTGCGGACGTAGTCACCCTCGGTATAGGTGATTTTGTCCAGATAACCTTCTACGCGGGCGCGAATTTCCACTGCACGGGAGCTTTCAGTTTTGCCGGTGACTTCGTAAACCGCTGGGGTGTTTTGTGGTTTAATGTCAATAACGGTGACCGGCGTCGGCGGACGATCTTGCCCAGCCGCTTGCTGGGCCAGCGCTGCGTTAGCGATGCATCCGGAAGCAACCAGCGCCGCAATGGCGCCGTACAGCGCATCTCTCGGCTGTTTTAAATAATGGGGCTTGTGCACAATTCAATGCCTCAATAGAGTTGAGTAATAAGGGCAGGGTCTTGCTCTTTCAAGCATAGCGTTTAGCCTGGCGATGCAAATAAGAATGGTAGGTTATTTTCCAGCGATTTCGATAGGGATATTGAGAAAGAGGATAAGAACAGGCTTATTCATCAATCCTTTGCCAGAACAGACCGCAGGTCAGGCGGATTCGGATAGCGGCTAAGGCAAGCGTTTGCCATCCAGGATCTCCGTTTCCAACGTAAAAGTATCAACGCCTTCCACGCAACCCAGGTTGACGCGAAAATAGCCGGGCTTGCGAAAGGTTTCGTGAAAGGTGTAAATACCGCAATTCTTACAAAAATAATGTTTGGCGGTTTTCGCCCCAAACTGGTACAGCCCCAACATTCCTTCCTGAGCTTCAATCTTGAGTTGGTCTTGAGGCATCGGTTCGGGAGACATCAGCGCTCCTTTTCTGGAGCAAATCGAACAATTACAACGCACCCCGTTACGCACGGGTTCGCTCTCGAACGAGAAGCGCACGGCGCCACAGTGGCAACTGCCCTGATAATGCTTGGCCATACTTCCCTCCTTAATTCTTGACCATTTAGAACATGCTAATCAGATACGCCTCAATCGTAAAGTGGGCGGTGGGCATTTCGGCGAGGTGGGCAAAAGGTTCTGCTTCGAGAAGGGCGCGAAGGCGTCCTCGACGCAGCCGTAGCCGCTGCTTATGGCTAGCCCGCTGACTGGAGCGATGACGAGATCCGGCGCTGCTTGCTGGCGTTGAATCGGGTGCGAACGACGGAGGACGGAAGATTTCGGGTTCATCGCACCGAGGGCAATAAACGCTCGGCTTCCTTGAAGAAATCCGGTTGCGGCAGCAATTCGCTGCTGGGAAAGCGCACGAACAGGGCAACGATTCGGCGATTATTCTCCATGACGACTTCCTGGAAGGTCATCGCATTAGCAATTCTGG
>JAGRHK010000443.1 GCA_020444985.1 Candidatus Competibacteraceae bacterium | reverse complement strand
CGCTTCCAGAGCGGCATTAAAGGCGATGAGCTTGGTCTGATCAGCTACGGTATTGATGATCTTCATGATCTTGGAGATTTCCTTGGATTTGCCGCCCAAACTGACAATCTCGGCCAGGGCGTTCTGGTTATCGCCGCGAATGTCCTCCATCCGCGTGACCAACCGTTGCATGGCGTCCGAACCCTGACGGCTGTTTTCATAGGTTCGCTTGGCGATGTCCACGACGGATTCCGAGTATTCGGCGATTTGTGTGGAAGACGCAGACAGTTCCTCCATGGTCGAAGTGATTTCAGCAACGGAAGCCGACATCTGACTGGAGGTCGCCGCCTGGCTATCGACCGCCCGGGCGATCTCTTGCGATGCGGTATGCACCGAGCGGGTATTGATTTCCACTTGCGCCACCAGGTCATGGAGGTGACGACGCATCTGATTCGCGGCGCGCGCCAATTCGGCCAGTTCATCACTGCCTTCCACCTGAATCTGACCGGTCAAATTACCTGCGGCCACTTGGTCCACACCTTCCGCCAGCACATTGATGCGCCGGGTCAGCTTGCGTGCGGTAAACAGGGTGATCGCCAAACTGATCATGAACACCAGGATACCGATCAATCCGGCCTGACGGTTGGCTTGATTCAGCGTTTGTTGATAATGGGTATGATCACTGGCGATTTCCACCACCCCAATCGGCGCGCCAGAATAGTCGTTGACTACCGTGGCGTACACTGACATCGGCGCGCCGTTGATCGATCGGGTCATGAATTGCGGTTCTCCCGCAAAAGCCGCTTTAAGCGCGGCTTGATCCATCAGCAGTTGATCGCCATAGGTACTGGCGAAGGTCGTGATTTCTCCTTCACGGATTTGATGTAAACCCGCTTCCACGCCATAGTTTTTCTTGAAGGCGTCAAAAAATGATTGCCCGAAAGACATGCCGAACTCGACCGAACCCAGAGGTTTTCCCTGGTGGTAGACCGGGACCACGCCGCGCGCGCCCAAGCCGGCCATGCCGCTTTCCAGACCATGTTGCGGTTTCAAGCGCGTGTTGGCGTCCATCACGGAGTGACGGAAGCGGGAAAGATCGTCGCCATACTTTTCCGGTTGATGCAAGCGCAGAAAAGAAGTCGCTGGCGGCGTGTGAAATTGGAATTGAACAGCCCCGTAGTCCTTGGCTAGCGCTTCATAAGGCGGCAGTAATTCGGTAAGCAGCCACTTCCGGTCGCCAGCCGCGAAGCGGGCCTGAACCTCCGGGATATTGGCGACCAGGGTGCTTAAAGCCTCTGCCATGCGGGTTTCCGCCGCAACGTTCACTAGAATCGTCTCGGCGTACTGGCGCAGTTCCGCCCGCTCTGCATCATGGATGACCTGGCGCATGGTGCGCAGATTATCGTAGGTCAGCGCGGCGACGGCCAAGGTAATGGCGATCCCCATGCCCAGCATGATGTTGGCCCAAAGGCGGAGATTTTTGAACATGGGCGATGTCCGTTCAGTCCCCCTTTAGCTTAGAGAGGGATCTGGAGGAATGAGGCAGGCGTTGACGATGCGAATGACGGCGTTACAACCGGCTTAACAGTTCCGCTTTCTTCGCGGTAAATTCCTGATCAGAGAGAATGCCTTTCTCGTGCAATTTTGCCAGACGCTCGATCGTGCCCAGGATGTTCTCGCCAACCGTAGTGCTGGCAGTAGCAGTATCCTGGACAACCGGTGAGGGCGGTTCGTTGGCTAACGTGGAGGCTTCAACAAAAGGCGCGCTGCGCTCGGGGGATAATTCCGGCAGACTGGACAATGAAACCAACCCATATTGGCTGGTGAATGTTACCGACGCATCACCGCTTTGCTGCTGGGAAACGCCGCTGATCTGATGATCCAGGGTATCGTAAATGGTGACCTGACCGTTGATCTCAATCGCCAGCCGCCGGGTTGCGGGAAAGTAAGCATAACGCACGGCATTCTGAGCGCCGCTCGTGCTCGGTATGCCCAAATCCGCAGGCCACCATTGACCGGAGGATGGGTGGCCCGCTACGAACAGGCTGACTGCCGGGTTGGCGTATTGCGGACCGCCCTGGCTTTGGGATTGATAGCTGGCGGACGCGAAAAAAGTCGATGACTGCGCCAGCAGTTGCGACAATTCGCCACAGAGTCCGTCAACCTTGAATTTCAGTGCGTTATTGAACATGTCGCCGACCATGGTCATGCCGCCCTGCATCCACTGTCCCGATCCGCCAAATTCCGGATGACTAAACTGCGCCATCGATCCATTGCCCGCCATGACGGCGTCCAACATATTCAACACCGCATCGGTGCTGACGCCGTAACGTTGCGCCAGATCCTCAATAATTTTCTGCCCTTGCGGAGTCAGCCTTTGCACGGAAACCTCCCTTCTCAGAAGTTTAAAGGGATGATGGCCGCCTCTTAAGGTCTCACGCCCAGCAGCGTCGCCGCCGCAATCTGGGCAACACGGGCGTTCAGCGCA
>JAGRHK010000442.1 GCA_020444985.1 Candidatus Competibacteraceae bacterium | reverse complement strand
AATAGAGATAGACCCGACTGGCTCCACCGGTGGCCAGCACCACGAATCGCGCCGCCAGCGCTTCAACCTGGCCACTGTGCTGATCCAGCACATACACCCCCAGACAACGATTACCGGCCAAGCCCAGTTTACGGCAGGTAATCAGATCAATGGCGATATGTTGATCCAGCAGAGCGATATTCGGATGTTCGCGCACGCGCGCTTCCAGAGTCGTTTGAATCGCCCGGCCGGTTGCATCCGCTGCGTGGACGATGCGGCGATGGCTGTGGCCGCCTTCGCGATGCAGATGATAATCAGCAATGCCCCCGGTATTCGGTTCACGCGTGAAGGGTACGCCCTGTTGGCTCAGCCATTCAATCACGTCGCGACCGTGTTCGACGGTAAAACGAACCGCGTCGGCATGACACAGGCCCGCTCCAGCAATCAGGGTATCCTGAATATGGGATTCAATAGAGTCGCCGACATCCAGCACTGCCGAGACGCCGCCTTGGGCATAGTAGGTGCTGCCCTCGTGCAGGGGGCCTTTGGCGAGCACGGCAATGCGGGCGCTATTGGCCAACCGCAGCGCCAGACTAAGGCCGGCGGCGCCGCTGCCAATAATGAGCACATCAAGGTCGGCAAGCGAAGTCATGACTTGTGAGCCACTCCAGGAATAAGGTATTGTCCCAACGTGCTGGGATTATTGTATTGGACACTGGGGCAGTGTCATGCTTTATTCATAATCACGCCGCAACTATAACCCTATCCCGGCGAGTCTGCGAACTTATACCCAATACCGATAGATAGAGAGGAGTCTGTTTGTCCCCTCACCATCGCCGCGCCCTGACCTTGAGCATGGGTTTCGCTGTCCTGTTGTATCTGGGTTTTGTACTCGTTGCCGACCGGGAAGCGGTGTTCGCGGCCCTGCAGCGCGCCAGTGCAACGATGCTGCTGGGGATTTTCGCCCTGTCGTTGCTCAATTACCTGCTGCGGTTCTGGCGTTGGCAACGCTATATGGCGGTCTTTGGTCATGCGCTACCGATCTGGCGGCATTTTCTCTATTACCTGGCAGGTTTTACGTTGACGGTCACGCCGGGTAAAGCCGGCGAGGCGGTGCGGTCATTGTACCTGCATCAGCATGGCGTAACGTATGCGCAGAGCCTGGCGGCGTTATTTGTGGAACGCTTGCTGGACGTACTGGCGATGAGTCTGCTGGCGTTGCTGATTCTGCTGGCTCGACCGGAGTATGCCGGGCTGGTGGTGGTGGCCTGGATATTGACTCTGGGATTGGGTGGGCTGGTCACGCGCCCCGGGTTGCCGCAGCGACTGCGGGACTGGGCGCCCCATCATCGTTATGGCCCGCAGTTGGAGCGATTGGCTCGCTTGCTGGATTCGGCGGCCGCGTTACTGCAGCCCGGTTATCTTTTGTTGGGCTTGGGTTTGGGCGTGTTGTCCTGGGGGCTGGAGGGACTGGCGCTGTACTGGATTGCACAGGATATCGGGGTCGGGATCAGTCTAGCGACCGGTTTGGGCGTGTATGCCATTGCGGTGCTGGGCGGGGCGTTGTCATTTTTGCCCGGGGGGTTAGGGGGGACCGAGGCGGTTATGGGGGTCCTGTTGATCGCTTTTGGAGCGGATGGAGCATCAGCGGTTGCCATCACCCTGCTTTGCCGAATAGCGACGCTCTGGTTTGCCGTGGCGCTGGGGGGGATTGCGGTGGGGATATTGGGTAGCAACAGGCTGTCACCGACTATTCGTGCGGATCATGGAAAACCAGAATAAACGACCCTGCAGCTTGCTGCAAAGTCGTTTTCGCCTACAATGCCGCCTTTTCAGCCCAACCAATCAAGACAATCATGCATATCCTTCGCTATATTCTGACGATTACCTGCCCGGATCGAGTCGGCATTGTGGCTGCCGTATCCGGCCTGCTGGCGGCGCATGAAGGCAATATCATTGAATCCGATCAGTTCAGCGATACCGAATCAAGCCGGTTCTTCATACGGCTGGTGTTCGATCTGGACGAGGCGACCGCGCCGATTCTGGCGGAGCGTTTTGCGGCGCTGGCGACGGAATTCGCCATGGATTGGCATCTGCATGATCTACGCCGCCGCCCCCGGGTCATGATTCTGGTTTCTACCGCTGAGCATTGCCTGAACGATCTGTTATATCGGCATCGCACGGGCGCGCTATCGATGGATATTGTTGCGATCGTCTCCAACCACCGCGAGTTGGCGCATCTGGCCGAGTGGCACGCCATTCCCTATCACCACCTGCCCGTCACGCCGGTAACCAAGCTGGCGCAGGAGCAGCAGATTCTCGATCTGGTTGAACAAACCGGCGCTGAATTGGTGATTCTTGCCCGCTATATGCAGATTCTGTCACCGGAATTATGCGCGGCGCTGGAGGGACGGGCCATCAATATTCATCATTCCTTTTTGCCAGGTTTTCGGGGCGCGCGGCCCTATCATCAGGCATATGCACGAGGG
>JAGRHK010000441.1 GCA_020444985.1 Candidatus Competibacteraceae bacterium | reverse complement strand
ACCCGCTTGGTTTCGGTCTTGTTCTCAATGAACACCACTCCCATACGCTTACCGATATTGTCCTTGGTGGCGTCTTCAAAGCGCTTAGCGCCCTTGCCATCCAGCGTGACAAATACGGCCGGGCTACCGCTTTGTGAATCCAGGCCAGAGGCGGCGTCGACGATGGAATCGCCGGTCAGCATCACGCGCTTTTGCAGGAGTACTGGGCGACCTTCTCGATCCTTGTACAAACGGGAATTCAGCGGGATGCGCTTCGTGGCTTCCGCTTGATACCAGTCGTTTTCCTCATCGGCCAGCCGGAATTCCAGCGTCGCGGTGGCGCCAAGAATTTCTTTGGCGCGGGTGGTGTCCTGCACGCCGGGCAATTGCACGACAATGCGGTCGCTACCCTGTTGTTGGATAATCGGTTCGGCTACGCCGAGTTCATTGACCCGGTTGCGCAGAGTGGTGATGTTCTGTTGCAACGCAAAGTCGCGTTTTTCGCGGATTTCCGGTTCGCCAAGCGTCAGTTTCAGGCTCAGCGGACCCGGTTCGTTCTGTTGCAGATTCGGCAGATTCTTACGTAGCGCCTGTGCCGCTTTATCGCGCTCGGCGGCATCCTTGAATTCCACCATCACGCCACCATTCGCAGCGCGGCCGACAGAACTGTACAGGATTTTTTCACCCCGCAACTGGGCGCGAATTTCCTCGACATAGCTTTCCTCGACCTGTTTGACGGTTGCATCCATGTCCACCTGCATCAGGAAATGCACCCCACCGCGCAAGTCGAGACCCAGATACATGGGACTCAGCCCCAGCGCGCGCAGAAATCCCGGTTCGGAAGAGGCCAGGTTGAGGGCAACGATATAGTCGCGACCCAGTCGATCCTTGAGAATATCAGCCGCCTTGAGTTGTTCATCAGGATCGGTGAAGCGGACGAGCAGCCGGCCGGCTTCCAGCTCCAGTTGCTTGTACGGTAAATTCTCAGCGCTGAGCAGACCCGCGACCCGGCTTTGCAACGGCGCATCAATGGTGATGTGCTCTCGCGCCCCAGAAATCTGTACAGCAGGATCCTCGCCAAACAGGTTGGGAAGGGCGAAGATGAGTCCCCAAAGCATGACCAGCCCGATCAGCAGGTATTTCCACCAGGGATATTGATTCAACGTATAGGTAGACATGAAACAGCGGTTTCCGTGAAGGCCGCAGCGGGCGATGATCGATCTACAGGCTGCCCTTGTAGGTGCCTTTGGGCATCAGGGAACTGATCGCCTGCTTCTGAAGCTTGATCTGAATATTCTCGGCGAGTTCGACTTGCACAAAGTTTTCCCCGACCTCCGTGATCCGGCCCAGCATACCGCCGCCGCTCACGATCTCATCGCCTTTCTTGAGCGCGTCGACCATCTGTTTGTGTTCCTTGGCGCGCTTGGTCTGCGGGCGAATGAGCAAAAAGTAAAAAGCGCCAATCAGAATGATCGGGAATAACAGATTCAACAGACCCATTTCTCCGCCAGCGCCACCGGCGGCCTGGGCTGAAGCGGTAGGGATCAGCAGATTCAAAATGCTTTCCATGGAGATTCCTCATTGAGATTGCTTTTCAGCCTTCGCCCGGTACCGATGGCAAAAACAGCCCATCGGTTAGCGCCGGGTGGCCGGCGCGGGGCGAAAATTATTGCTTGAGATAGTTTCAAGGCGCGTCATTATACACATGCAAGGGTGTTTGACCGCATTTTTGGTCAAAAGACCTTATCTTATCAGTCAATCTTAAACCTATGGGTAGACTGGGCAAAAAAATGTGGCGTGGCGCCCGACAATGCGCATGTCAGGCGCATTCAGAAAATCGCCTGACTTCCGCTTAAGGCAACTGACTTGATTTGCAAACTCGCCGGCCGGGGACGACAACGTTTTGGCAATAGCGGCAAAATTGCTGAGCAGCGCCCTTGCATCTAGCGCCTCCATCTTTAGCAATGTTATAATTTTTACATTATTTTACTTCACTCTTTGTTATGACTCGCAAACTCTATATCCAGACCCACGGCTGCCAGATGAACGAATACGATTCCGCCCGGATGGCGGATGTACTGCGCGCCGCCTGTGGCATCGAACGCACTGATCAACCGGATCAGGCCGACGTGCTGCTGCTGAACACTTGTTCGATCCGCGAAAAGGCTCAGGAAAAAGTCTTCTCGCTGTTGGGAACCTGGAAAGCGCTGAAAACGCAGAAGCCGCATGTTGTCATCGGCGTTGGCGGCTGCGTGGCCAGCCAGGAAGGCGAAGCGCTACGCGAACGTGCGCCTCAGGTCGATGTGGTCTTCGGCCCGCAGACCCTGCACCGCCTGCCGGAACTGCTGGCGCGCGTCTGGAGCGATCGGCAACCTCAGGTGGACGTCTCTTTCCCGGAAATTGAAAAGTTTGATCGCCTGCCGGAGCCGCGCGCCGAAGGACCGACCGCATTTGTATCGATCATGGAAGGTTGCAGCAAGTATTGCACGTTCTGCGTGGTG
>JAGRHK010000440.1 GCA_020444985.1 Candidatus Competibacteraceae bacterium | reverse complement strand
AATTTCACAGTGAATATGCGCATCATACCAATCAAAATAATTTACAAGATTATTGTGCATCTGCTCAGTAGATACCCCACAATCGTGTAATAATCCCAGTTCAAATAAATATTGTAAATCCCGTTCGCTCATACTTAATTTTTTACCTAACTGGCTTGCTATATAACCCACACGTTTCCCATGATTCGTATCATTCATCCCCACAAGAGAGACTGCAGTTTCAATAGCAATGATCATTTGACGAAGATCAATATCCAATAATGATGATGAGTTCATGACATGCACCTGAATCGAATAATAAATAACTTATAAAAACAACGAATTACGTAACAAGACTGGTAAAATCAAGCGATGCGAGAACACCGCCATCGCTTCGCCGGATCCCTATTGACGTGCTGGTTAGCTTCTGTAAAACACTTATCGCTAATATGAACGATACTCATCAATTTGAACACCATAATCGCCGTTCGTTCCGCATCTTTGAGACGACAAAAAGAGTTGTCGGAAGTATTGATATAAGCATAGGAAAAAAATGAAAATCTTAGTCATGGGATCGGGCATCATTGGGCTTGCCAGCGCATGGTACTTATCCCAATTAGGATACAAAGTACTGGTATTAGATAAAGCGCGCGGACCGGCAGAGGAATGCAGTTTCGCCAATGGTGGGCAGTTGAGCTACAGCTACACCGAACCCTTAGCCACTCCAGGGTTCCTGAAAACGCTCCCTGGCCTGATGTTATCAGGCGACAGGCCGGTCGCTATCCATCCTCGCAGCCTACCTGGCTTGATCGCATGGAGCATACGCTTTCTAAAGGAATGCAACGCGGAACGTTACGCGGAAAATACGACACATGTTCTACGCCTCGCACTGCACTCTCGGGAAACGCTCGACGCACTGCGCGAGGAGATGCAACTCGATTTCGCATACCGGAACTCCGGAAAACTGCATCTCTACGCAACCGATGCTGGCCTGAAAAAAGCCACGCGAACTGTCATCCTGAAAAATCGCTACGGCTGTGCTCAACAAGTACTTGACCCGGAACAATGTCTGGAGTGCGAACCCGCTTTAGGGGCGATCAGAAATCGCATCGCTGGCGGGATATTCTCTCCATTGGATGCGAGTGGCGATGCATATCGATTCTCATTAGGACTGATGGAGTCCTGTCGAAAAGCCCGTGTGCAATTCGATTTCAATACGCAGATATTGAAGCTCCTGAAAGACGGCAGCCGTATCTCAGGAGTACAAACAAATTATGGCGTAATCAGTGCAGACGCATATGTAGTCTGTCTGGGCGCTCAAAGCCCATTAGTCACTAAGGATTTAGGCATTTCGTTGCCGATTTTTCCTGGTAAGGGATACAGCATCACCTTTCCTGCAGGGCCACATTGCCCATTGGTCAATATCACGGATACGAGCTATCGCCTGGTCTATAGCCGCTTAGGTTCACACCTCCGGGTTGCCGGGGTGATGGAGTTTGTCGGCTACAACCTGGCAGTAAAGGAAAAACGTTTGCAACGTATGATCAAGCGGGCCAGAACGAGCTTTCCACAGGGCGGCGACTATGCAAAACCCAGTAATCCGTGGGTCGGGTTGCGCCCTTTGACACCGGACAGTGCGCCCATCATCAGCGGCAGCCCTTATGATAATCTTTATTTTAATACTGGACATGGCATGCTGGGATGGACCCTTGCCTGCGGCAGCGCAACGCTATTGACTGATCTGCTCACCGGCAACGATTCAAAAATCCCTACAACAGCCTTTGATTTACAACGATTTCAAGACAAAACATAAAACAACATCCTAATCGAAGGACGTTCCGCTGATCCGACTGCGCATGGCCTTGCCGGAAGAGCTGTTGGATCACCCGGCTACTTCCCGTCGCACCCGCGCCTTTATTCCGCACAACAAGGTATAAGAAATCGTCCCCGCCGCTTGCGCGATGCGCTCCACCGGCAAACCCTCACCCCACAGCACCACTGAATCGCCGATGCGCGCTTCGGGATGCTGGCGCAAATCCAGCGTGATCATATCCATCGATACCCGGCCTGCCAGCGGCGCTTCCCGGCCATTGACCAGCACCGGCGTCCCGGACGGCGCATGGCGCGGATAACCGTCGCCATAACCCACTGCCGCAACCCCTACATCCATGTCTTCCGGGCAAATCCAGGTTCCGCCATATCCAATTGGCTCCCCCCGCCGCAGGCGTTTGATGGCAATCAACCGGGTGTGAAAAGTCATGACGGGCTGCAAATCTTCATCAGCGGCGAGACTGTCCACGAACGGCGACGCGCCATACAGCATGATGCCAGGCCGCACCCAATCAAAATGGGTCTGGGGCCAACCGAGAATGCCCGCAGAATTCGCCAGAGAGCGTTCGCCGGGCAGACCGTTGATGGCGGTTTCAAAAACCCTGAGTTGCTCAACGGTCGCATCGCAATCCCGCTCGTCGGCCCGCGCCAGATGACTCATCAGACCTATGCCCGA
>JAGRHK010000043.1 GCA_020444985.1 Candidatus Competibacteraceae bacterium | reverse complement strand
GCCGTTCACTGCCGAAAACCGAGCCATTCCTGATGTACGGACTGACCGAGGCGTTTCGTTCGACTTACCTGCCGCCGGTTGAAATCGACCGCCGGCCTGACTCGATGGGAAAAGCTATTCCTAATGCTGAAATTCTGGTGGTGCGCGAAGATGGAACGCCGTGTGCCCCAGAGGAACCGGGGGAACTGGTGCATCGTGGGGCGCTGGTCGGCTTGGGTTACTGGAACGATCCGGTTAAAACTGCAGAACGTTACCGTCCAGCGCCGGGTCAGAATCCCGGGCTGCCGATTCCCGAACTCGCCGTTTGGTCAGGCGACACCGTGCGGATGGACCAGGAGGGCTTCCTGTATTTTATTGGCCGCAAGGACGACATGATCAAAACCTCCGGTTACCGGGTCAGTCCCACCGAGGTCGAGGAAGTGATCTATGGCAGTAACCAGGCTGCCGAGGCAGCGGCGCTGGGCATCCCGCACCCCGCGCTGGGCCAGGCGGTCGTGGCGGTGGTCAAACCGTTGCGCGCGGATTTCAACGAAAACGAGTTAATCGCTCATTGCAAACAGCATCTGCCCAACTTCATGGTTCCGCTGCAAATCATCACCCGTTCCAGCGATCTGCCACGTAATCCGAATGGCAAGATTGACCGTAAAAGACTGGTTGAGGAATTGAGCCGTCTCTTTGAAAGTTGAAGATGCATGTGCGTGAAGCACGCTGGTTGAACTCGATTTTCAACTTGCCAGGGAAGGCAACGGTTGCAACGGGCTTGCCCCGTGCAGCGGGATGGACCGCTGAAGAAATGCCGTCAGTTGCCGGACCGTGATCTCGGTAACATAGCCCCCGTCCTGCATCAGCACTTGCTCATACGGCAGTCCGCGCACTCCAAAAGCCTGCTCGATCGCCACAATCAGTTGCATCAAGTCCACCGACTCGAAACCCAGATCCCCGATTAATCGGGTTTCTGCGTTAATCGGTTCCAGAAAATCCATATCCCAACCTTGAATCATATCGTTTAACACCAGGATAAGCTGTTCCTGGATGTGATTTACAGTGAACGCATTCGTTGTGGTAATAGTCATTCCAATTTTAAGCCAGGGTTAACGGTGGATAGAGTACAACGAGCTTGACAGGCTTACCGGCCGACACGCCATTTTGCCATGAGTTTTTACGCGCTCCAAAGAACCCATGACTCTTCAGGGGGATTTGTGCCCGTTGGTCGCAAATTGCTATGATGAATTAACCATGATGATGGATGAATCGCGAAAGTTCTGAACTTGAATCGGCAACTTTCATTCCAATGTGCATACCCACATCTTGATGTCCCTGGGTTCCTGGTTTCGCAATGGTGGTCGATCATCGTTTCGCAATTCGACCGCTCGGCACTGATTTTGCAAACATGGCTATTCCCAATTCATAATGATGCCCACGCGATTGGCAGCGCGGGCTTTGACGAGGTATGAGGCATGACACCGTGGCAACCCACAGTCAAGAAACTGCATAACGAGCCAGCGCCGCTTCAGGATGAACGCGAACGCCTGCGCAAAGGTCGCGCGCTGTTCCGCGAAGGCCGGCAGGACGAAGCCCGCGTTGAATTCGAGGCGCTGTTGGCCAGCAATCCCAAATCGGCCAATGCGTGCCTGGGCATTGGCATGGTGTTGCGGCGTCAGGAACACACCGAAGAAGCGCTGATTCGCTTTATTCAAGCCCGGACTTTAGATCCCCTGCTCTCCAAGGCTTATGTGCTGGAAGGGCAAGCGCTGGCTGAACTGGGCCAAATTGAACCGGCCATAATGGCCTTTCAGAATGCGCTGAATCTGGATTCCAAGTCGGTCAAGGCCATGACCGGACTGGGCCAGGCCTTGTTGCGTCAACAGCGTTATGCCGAAGCCACGAACCCGTTGCGGGAGGCGCTGCGCTACGATCCGCGCAAGGTGCAGCCGCGCTTGTTGCTTGCGGAAATTCATCGCCAGCAAGAACAGCCGGACGCCGCCATTGCGGAATTACGGCTGGCGCTGGATATCGAACCGGGCCATATGCGCGCCGCCATTTCATTGGCGCGTTTGCTGGCCGCTCAGAATCAGCGCGAGCTTGCGGAACAGGCGCTGCGCGATGTCTTGGCGCGCTTGCCGGAAGATAGCGCGGCCCTGATGCAACTGGGGCGCGCGGCGCTGGAGCTGCAACTGTATCCGGTTGCCGAAGAGGCGCTGAACGAAGCATTGCGCCAAGATCCCGGACGAACTTCAGTGCGCCTGCGACTGGTCGAAGCGCAGTTGGCGAACGGTCATCTGGAAGAAGCCGAACAACAGGCCCGGGAATTACCGCAAAACAGCCAGATTTCGCCACTGGTGCATAAGCTGCTGGGCGATATTCATTATCGACGCCAGCAGTTCCAACTGGCCGTCGAAGAATACCGCGCCACCGTGCTGCATCTGCCGGATCATGAACAACTGCTCAGCGATCTGGAGCACGAACTGGCGGTGAGCGAAGGGGAATGGGAGGAATTGGCCGAAGAACTGCAACCTTCGATCGCCAACCGGGTTGCGGATGAAACCCGCCGTCTGCGCCAGAACCGCCGCAATCGCAATCGTCGCGCATGAATCATCTGATTTATATCGTCATGGATAGCTGTCGCTATGACAGTTGCCAACAGGCTGACACGCCGCACCTGGCCAGACTGGGTCCGGTTGAACAGCGTTATAGCTATGCCTCCTGGACCTCGCCCTCTCATTACGCCATGCTGATGGGGATGGTTCCGCATACGAGTCCGCGCGGGGTATTCGCCTCCGAGGTTTACAAGAGTGAGTTCAAGCGCTGGGTGGATCGGTTGGCGATTCCCGGCTTGTCGTTCAAAACTTTCGTGCCGGAATTGTCCCTGCCTCGGGTGCTGAAAAATCATGGCTACCGGACGATTGCGCGCATGTCGCTGCCGGTGCTGAATCCCTACACCCTGTTGAATCGCGATTTCGACGATTACCGATTGATGGACCACCACAACGATTTCGCCGGCATGGTGCGCGAAATCGCCTTTCCGGACGATCAGCCGCGTTGTTACTTTCTCAATCTGGGCGAAACGCATTATCCCTACATGCTGGCGGGCGATGATCTGCCTCATGTTTCCGGGGTGCATGGCGTACTCAAGGACCTGGCGAACGACGCGCCCCGGACAGCGTCCGCGCAGAACTTCTTTCCCGACGAAGAGATGCGGCGTCTGCATGGCCAACAGGTGAAGTGTGTCGAGTATATCGACGGATTACTCGGCGAGCTGTACGCCAAATGCCCGGCGAATACCTGGTTGATCGTCACCGCCGATCATGGCGAATTGTTCGGTGAGGAGGGCTACTTTGGCCACGGGCCGATCATGCACCAAAAATGCTTTGAAGTCCCCTTCGTCGAAGGATTGCGACCGTGATGGCGTCCAATTCGGCGCGGGAGCTGAATCGCGAACCGGTTTTCATTCTAGCGCCGCCCCGGTCTTTTACTTCGCTGGTGAGTACGATGCTCGGCCAGCATCCCCAGATGTATGGGTTCCCCGAGTTGAATCTGTTCATGGCGGAAAGCATGGACGAATTCTGGCGTGGCGTCGATCGCGATGGCGGGCGTAAATCCACCTTTTGGCCGGTGATGCGGCATGGCTTGTTGCGGACGGTCGCGCAGCTCTACGCGGGTGAGCAAACCATCGACAGCGTAGCGTTGGCGTACCGCTGGATTCACGCGCGCGCTTCGCGCAGCACCCACGAGATATTCCAGGAACTTCTGGAGAAGATCGATCCGCTGATTGCGGTCGAGAAAAGTCCAGGCTATCTCCGTCGGCGCTCGTATCTGGACCGCTTGCGGGAAGCGCTTCCCCAAGCACGATTCATTCATTTGCTGCGCCACCCACGCGGACAATGTGCGTCAGTGCTCAAAGCGCGCGGCGGCAAGCTGATGCTGATGATGCTCAACGCGGTCGATACCTCGGGCGATACCGCCATCATCGAGCCGCAAATTTTATGGCACGACGCTCACGCCCTGGTCATGGAATTCCTGAATGAGCTGCCTCGGGAGCAATGGCTGCGGGTGCAGGGCGAGCGAATTCTGGCGAACCCGGACACGGAGTTGCCCCGGATTTGCCAATGGCTGGAATTGCCCTGTGGTCCGCGCGAACTGGCGGCGATGAAAGCGCCAGAACAGTCCCCCTATGCCTATGTCGGTCCGATTAACGCGCGTTTGGGCAATGACATCAATTTTCTGCTGGAGCCGCGCCTGCGTTCGGCGCAATTCGATGACGATGATGATCCTGCCGAACCGTTGCCGTGGCGACCGGATCATCAAGGGCTGCACCCGGCGGTGGTCGAGCTGGCGCAAGAACTGGGTTACTTTTGAATTTCAAGAACAATTCCCGAGAGCATATTCATGAATCACGATGACGATAAAGTCAAGCGGCGCGCCCGCTTGCAGGCACTGCGCGGACGCTACGCACAACGCTCTCCAGCGCATGACGCGACGCTGGCGATGCCGGAAACGCCGATGGCCGATCCAATGGCGCCGGCTCAGGGCGAACGCCGTGGCCAAGGAGGGCAGGGCAATCGTCGGAGACCGGCTGGAGCCGGTCCGCGCGGCGAACGGCAAGGAGGTGGTTTGTTGCAGCGGTTCGCGCAATTTCTGGCGGAGACGCCGCCGGGAGATCAGCTGATTCCAGGCACTTCGATTGGCGAGCAACGCCTCCAGCAAGCGATGCGGCTGCTGGAGCAACGCGGTCGGACCGCCCAGGGCAGCGCTCATGAGCGCATTCAGCGTCTGCTCAAGTTTTTGCAGCAGAATATTCCCGGCGAACCCATGGCGGGGGACGTTAATCTTTGGCGTTTGCAACAGACGTTGGAGCGGGTGAATCGCTTGCCCGAGGCCGATGCAACTCATGCGGTATTGCCGACGGCGCCCCCGGCCAGAGCGAACAGAGCGCGCGTCATTGAAGCGGTCAAAGAAGAGATGACGCACCCTCGTGAGTCCGCGCCCCCGGCAGGAACGGAGATCGCCGGGGAAATCACTGCGCTTGAGGCGGATATCCAGCGCTTGCAGGTCGTCGCCCAGGATTTGCAAGCGCGTTTGGAGCAAGCGCGGCAGCGGGCCACGGTATCCCCCCCGGATGCTCGTCCAGCGCAGCCGGCCCAACGGCCCGCGAACAATCCGCCGGAATCTGCGACGCCCCTTCGGGCGGGCAGCGATGATTGGTTTCTGGAATTTCTGGAGTAGCTCGCGATATGAGCGATGAGGGTGAAGTCAAACAGCGTCTTGACCGACTTCGGCAGCAACGTCGGGCGCGTGAAGGTCAGGAACCCGCTCGTCAGGGCGGTCGTCCCGGCTTGCGCGCCTTGATGATGGCGGCCAGGACTGCGTCGGCGCCGGCGGTTGCGGTTCCGGGCAAAGGCAGCCGTTTACCGGGTGGCTTGGCGGCTTTGGCGCCTTTGCTGAAAAATCCTGATATTCGTCATGCGCTGCTGCAATGGTTGCAAAATCAGGAGAGTGGCGCGGGACGCCCGTCCGGTGGCGAGAACGCCTGGGGTTTGGAATTCGGCATCGAAGCGCTGCCGCGCGCTGAAGAACTGACGACCTCCAGCACCCTGAAGGAAATTGGCCGCTATTACCAGCAACTGGAAAATCGGGTGGACTGGCTGGAAGCGGCGCTGGAAGAAACCTTATTGGAGATGGAGCGCGTCAGCCGGTTTAAACTGGCGGCCAGCGACGCCGGCGAAACTGCGGAATCGTTGACGCCGCCGGTTGATCCTTCGCCATGAAACTTTTCATCCTGAATCCCGCAGGTTTAAGCAATCCGGCGCTGGCCATGGCCGGCGTCCGCGCCGGCGCGATTGGGGTATTCAATGCCGAAATTGCCATCAATCCCCCCGAGCTGGCGGCAGCGCTGAAACAGTTGGCGACCCAGTCGCCTTTTTTTGGCCTGAAATGGGGCGGTAGCGCAGCGCCCAGAGCGTTGGATGCTGACAGCGCGATCAGGCCGGCCTGGTTGATCCTGGATGTGGAGCGCAATGCGCATCTGCTGCCTGCCGTGCAGACCTTCCGCGCTGAAGGTGGAAAGGTGTTGTTGGAACTCTCGCGTTGGCGCGCTGCATGGGCCGATCTGGAAGCGCAAATGGATGGCTGGTGGGTCAAGGGTCACGAAGCCGGCGGCATGGTCGGCGAGGAAAGCAGCTTCGTGCTGCTGCAACGGTTGCTGGGGCAAAGCACATTACCCGTTTACGTCCGGGGCGGCGTCGGTCTGCACACGGCGGCGGCTTGTCAGGTCGGCGGCGCTGCCGGCGTCGTCCTGGAACATGCCTTGCTGCTATTGCAGGAATCACCGGTCGCTGAGGCCTTGGGTCCCTGGTTGCGGGGGCTGGACGGCACGGAAACCGTCTTGCTGGGGCATGAGGAAACCGGGCGTTATGTCCGAGTACTGGAGCGGCCCGGCTTTACGCCGGTGGCTGCGCTGCGCCAACAATTGCAGGATGAGCGGGAGTCCGCGTCTGAAGCGATCCTGAAGGGATTGACGGGTTGGCGCGATCCACGGATGCACGATATTTTACCGCTTGGTCAGGAAGTCGCGCTCGCCGCGCCCTGGGCCAAGCGTTATGGAACCGTCGCCGGGGTTGTTCGCGCGATGCGGCGGGCCGTGGTCGAACATGCCCATCAAGCGCAAAAAGATGCGGCGCTGGCGGAAAATGCGCCGTTAGCGCGCGATCATGCGACGCGTTTCCCCATCGTGCAGGGCGCCATGACCCGGGTGAGCGACCGCGCTGAATTTGCCGAGGCGGTCGCCAGCGCCGGCGCATTACCGATGATCGCCCTGGCAATGTTGGGCGGCGACCGTTCCCGTGAACTGCTGGAGGCAACCGCGCGCTGTCTGGGCGGGCGATCCTGGGGCGTGGGCATTCTCGGCTTTGTCCCGACAACGTTACGCGAGGAGCAACTGGCGGCGATTCGGGCCGTCCGCCCGCCGTTCGCTTACATTGCCGGCGGTCGCCCGGAGCAGGCGCAACAACTGGAAGCCGACGGCATTCCCACCTATCTGCATGTGCCGACCCCGACTTTATTACGGCTCTTCCTGGAACAAGGCGCGCGGCGCTTTATCTTCGAAGGCCGTGAATGCGGCGGCCACATCGGACCGTTAAGCAGCTTCGTGCTGTGGGAGTCGATGATCGAGGCCTTGCTGGACTGGGAAAGGCAACAGCCCGGCGGACTGGTCGGGGTGGCGACGCTATTCGCCGGCGGCATTCACGATGCCCGCTCGGCGGCGATGGTCGCGACCCTGGCCGCGCCGTTGACGCGGCGCGGGGCGCATATCGGCGTATTAATGGGCACCGCTTACGTTTTAACGGAGGAGGCGGTGCGCTGCGGGGCCATCCAGCCTGACTTTCAGCGGGTCACGCTGGATTGTGCGGCAACAGCGACCTTGACTACCGGTCCCGGCCACGCCAGTCGGTGCGCGATCACGCCGTTCGTCACGGCTTTTCACGAAACCCGTCAGCAGTTGCAGACCCAGGGCGAACCGGCGCGCACCGTGCGCGACCGCTTGGATGAACTGACGCTGGGGCGGCTGCGCATCGCCGCGAAAGGTCAGTTGCGGTCGGAGCCGACAGGGGAATTGCGCGCGATTGGCCCGGATGAACAGCGGACGCAGGGCCTGTACATGATCGGCCAGATCGCGGCCCTGCATGACCGGCCCTTGACGCTGGATGAGCTGCATCGCAACGTCACAACAGATGCTTTGGACTGGTTAGCGCGCCATCAGCCGCAAATCCGCAAACGGTTGGAATTCGCCGCCCGTCCGGCGGATATCGCCATTATTGGCATCGGCGCTTGGCTGCCCGGCGCGATCAATACGCGGGAGTACTGGCGAAATCTGGTGCAGGGCGTGAATAGTCTGCGGGAAGTGCCGCCAGAACGCTGGGACTGGCGGCTGTACTACGACCCCGATCCGGCCACGCGCGACCGGATTTATGCCAAGTGGGGCGGTTTCATTGCGGAACAGCCCTTTGATCCCACCCGTTACGGATTGCCGCCGGTGGCGCTGAAGTCGGTGGATGTCTTGCAGTTATTGACGCTGGAGACCGTGCGGCAGGCGCTGGATGATGCCGGCGTTGATCTGCCTGCCGTTGATCGTGAGCGCATCGCGGTCGTGTTGGGCGCCAGTGGCGGTATGGGCGAGTTGGGACTAGCCTACGCTACGCGCGCCGATTTACCCCGCATGACCGGGCGTGTGGATGAGGACGCGCTGGCCCGGTTGCCGGAGTGGACCGAAGATTCCTTTGCCGGATTGCTGCCGAACGTAGCGGCGGGGCGGGTCAGCAATCGTTTCGATTTTGGCGGCGTTAATTGTGCCGTGGACGCAGCGTGCGCCTCATCGCTGGCGGCCATTTATCAGGCTGTTAATGAATTGCGGCTGGGTCATAGCGACCTAGCGATTGCTGGCGGCGCTGATACCATGCAGTCGCCGTTCATGTATCTCTGTTTCTCCAAGACCCAGGCGTTATCGCCGCAAGGTCGCCCCCGCACCTTCGACGAGCAGGCCGATGGCATTGCCATTGCCGAAGGCGTTGCCGCAGTCGTGTTGAAACGGCTGGAGGACGCGGAGCGGGATGGCGACCGGATTTATGCCGTGATTAAAGGCATCGCCGGCTCCAGCGACGGTCGCGCCAAAGGGTTGACCGCGCCGCGCCCCGCCGGGCAATTACGCGCCCTGCGCCGCGCCTATCAGGAAGCCGGTTATTCGCCCGCCACGGTGGGCTTGTGGGAAGCGCATGGCACCGGCACCGTTGCCGGCGATCGAGCGGAACTGGAAACGGTGACGACGCTGCTGGATGAAAGCGGCGCGCCCCCCGCCAGCGGCGCGATCGGTTCCGCCAAGACGCTGATTGGCCATACCAAGGCGACTGCGGGCGTAGCCGGACTGATCAAGGCCGCGCTGGCGCTGCATCATCGGGTCTTACCGCCGCATCGTGGCGTCGATCGTCCGCTAGCGCCGCTGCGCGATCCCGCCAATCCATTATTCATCAATCCCGAGGCGCGTCCCTGGCTGCGTGAACCGGACCGTCCCCGTCGGGCCAGCGTCAGCGCCTTTGGCTTTGGCGGCGCGAAT
>JAGRHK010000439.1 GCA_020444985.1 Candidatus Competibacteraceae bacterium | reverse complement strand
ATGCTGGAGTATTCCGGTACGCTGTTTCACGGCTTGCGCGACATGGGTTTGCATGATGTCTTCGATGCGCTTAAGAACGCGACCTGCAACCCGGATTTCCGCCGGGGCGTAGAGTGGCTCGGCTGTCCCTGGGGTCATGCGGTGGCGCCTTCAACGCCAGCGCAGGATTTCCGCCTGCACGTCAAGGCGTGGCAACATCATTTCGCCGCCATCTTCGGGCTGGAGGCGCTGGAGCGCGTGCGCGGCTTCTCGCCTTCGGAAATGGCGCTGCCCAATCATCCTGATACCGCTTATGACTACATCAAGACGCTGGTGGACTGCGGTTTTCAATGGGTATTGATCCAAGAGCATACCGTGGAGCAGCCGGAAAATGGCTGGGGTCCGGAGAAAAAGCATCTACCCCATCGGTTGGTTTGCACCAATTCCAAGGGCGAGACGGTCAGTATCATCGCCGTGGTCAAGACCCAGGGCAGCGACACCAAGCTGGTGGCGCAAATGCAACCTTATTACGAAGCGAAGGGACTGTCGCGCTGGGAACTGGCTGGTAAATCCGTGCCGCCGCTGGTCACGCAAATCGCTGATGGCGAAAATGGCGGCGTGATGATGAACGAGTTCCCGGGCATGTTCTTCCAGGTCGTGAATGAAGCCTCCGGGTCAGATGTGCCCATGATGAACGCTACCGAATATCTGGAACACCTGTTTGCAATGGGCATTAAGGAAAGCGACTTGCCTACTCTGCAGCCGCTGTTTCAGAAGCGGATCTGGGATCGGTTCAAGCCTGGCGATGGTCCGGAGAAGCTGGAAAAAACCATTGCTGAACTCAAAAAGGAAGACGGTCGTTTTCACATGGAAGGCGGCAGTTGGACCAACGATATTTCCTGGGTGCGCGGCTACGATAATGTCCTCGGTCCCATGGAAAAAGCGAGTTCCCTTTTCTACGAAAAGGTGCTGAAACCCAAAGTGCCGACAACGGATCCGCGCTACCGCAATGCGCTGTTTCATCTGATGTCTTCGCAAACCAGTTGTTACCGGTACTGGGGACAGGGATTGTGGACCGATTACGGTCGTGAGATCTGTCGACGAGCCAGCGCCATTGCTGAGAGCATTTAGCCACTCTGCACTCTGCATATCATGCATTCCCTTCGCCCGCTCTTGGAAGAAGGGAATGCATATATCGCTCCAAATCGTTTTATTAAGAGTGGGTTGGATTTATCATGATGAAAGTATTGGATTAGCGGAGATGCAATCATCTATCGCATCGGCTGCAATCCGCTCACAGGAGGAGGCTGAATCATGGCGGATACACTTTATCATGCGTTAGTGCTGAATCTTCATCAACCGCACGGTAATCTGGAACATCTGCTGCAACACAACGAGTGGGAAGCACGCGAGATTTTGTTCGCCACGGACCGAATTCCCCGGTCGCTGGTCGACTACCCTGACGTGGGTCGGGTTCACCTGGCTCTGTCAGCAACTTTGTTGGAAACACTGGTTCATTCCGACTTTCAGAGCCGCGCCTACGGCATTGTGGATTGCAGCGCACTGATTTGGAGCCTGTGCAACAGCCCGACGATTGACATGCTGGGCACGGCTTACTATCACCCGGTCATGCCGCTGATTCCGCCAGCCGACTGGCCGGCGCAAGTGGAACGGTGGCGAGGATTTGCCCATCGGCTGTTCTATAACAGCGATTTCCAGGGATTCTGGCCGCCGGAAATGGGGTTTTGTATGGAAATGATCCCCTTATTGCGGCGGATGGGCTATCGCTATGTACTAGCGGATAGCGAACATGTCCAGCCGGTCGAGTCGATGCGCTGGGAGGAAGTGCGCTATCAGCCACACATCGCACGCTATGGCGGCGAGGAAATAATCGTGATTGTACGCGATCGCGATCTGTCCAATGCCCAGGAGTCGGGAATGGAGTTTGACTGGTTTAACAAGGAAGTGCGGGAGCGCACCAAGAATTGCGACTTTGCGCCCTTGGTAACCACCTGTAGCGATGGGCAGAACGGCGGCTGGTTCCGCAATGTCACGCCGGGCAGTAATTTCTGGGATGCCTTCTATAAGCCGCTCATGAATAAAGCGCGGGCCAGTCAAGACGCCATCCAGCCGATCTTTATCAAGGATTATCTGGACCGATTTGGCGCGACGGGCGAAGTGACGGTTGGCCCAGGGGCCTGGAACACCGGGTGGCATCATGGCAACGATTTTGTGCAATGGACCGGAACCCAGGCACAAAAGGATGCGTTAACCCGCGTGGACGAGGTGAGCCAGGCGGTGCATGGCGCGCTGCGCAATGCCGCCCACATTGGTTCACATAATCCAGAATTATTGGCGCTGCTGGAAGAGGCGCGCTGGCGGGTCTTACGGGCGGAAACCAGTTGCAACTTCTTCTGGGGCGATGCCTGGGTGATGCGGTGTCACTCTGATCTGGATCAGGCTTGCGCGTACCTGGAACGGGCTAACGCCTGTTTTAATTGAGGCC
>JAGRHK010000438.1 GCA_020444985.1 Candidatus Competibacteraceae bacterium | reverse complement strand
TAAATGCGCGTCTGTTTTGCATTCCACCTGATTTTGGCCAGGTAGCTCAGTTGGTAGAGCAGCGGACTGAAAATCCGCGTGTCGATGGTTCGATTCCGTCCCTGGCCACCAGATAAGAAAAGACCTACCCATCGAAGGATCGGTAGGTCTTTTTCGTTGTAAGCTTGGCCAAAATAGCATCTTGCTTCTGATAGGTTCAGATCAGTGTAAGGGGACACATGGTTTGAGTCTCAAACCATGTGTCCCCTTATAGGGGTCAAGCGATCATCAACTCGTTATCTGACAATAATGACGCGTGGACGGCCCGATTCCCGAATCGCCTGCGCCGTTTCGCGTTGCGCCGCCGCCTGTTCGCGAGTCGCTGCCGCTTTTTGGCGCTCAACCCGTAGGGTATCTTGCCGTTTCGATTCCTCATCGTCGGCCTTGGCTTTGGCATCCCAGTATTTATCGCGCTCTTGCATGTAGCTCTTGGCTTCGTTGCTGATGCCCGAACTGGCGCCCGATGGAATCGACTTCATCGTCATTGCTTCGCCGCCACCCGTTGGTGTACAGGGTATTTGCTGAAATTTGACTATTCCCGCCGGGTCAGCGCACTTATACATCGTCTGGCCCAGCGCTGGAGTCACTGGCGCGGCGGCAAATGCGGTAAATAGAACGGCTATTTGTTTCATTTTGAAACATGCCTTTTTCATTTTGAAACACCTCATCAGGATCGATAGACAGGGAATGCGCGGCAAACTGGAGCTTGCCTGCCAAGTCAGCGGCGCGCGTCACCTGCATCAATGCAATTTTGAGGCTAATCGATATTTCATGGGTTATACCAATGGTGGCGGACCGCTTTCCGGCCTATGCGTCTACCGTTGAATATTGGGAAGTGGGCGATTTACCATTGGCCTCACCTGTTGAGGCGGTCGCTCGCATGACCGAAGCAGTGCAAAACTTGATCACAGCACTGCACAAGCGCTCCGACCCGGTCTAACGGCTCACCTGATCGCCTGAAGTAATGCTACTGAGGAAGAAGCGGTAGCGCTCTAGTTGAAGACATAAGCATCCATGGCCAACACCCCCAGCGTCACGCTGGCGTGCGCCCGGCGTGGTCGAACGCCCGGCGTCCCCGCACCCCATGCCACGAACAGCGGCAAAAAATGCTCCGGCGTTGGATGATTCCAATGCGCCTCAGGGGCTTGGACCGCATAATCGAGCAAGTCCTCAGGCCGGTCTCCCGCTAGAGTGTCTGCGACCCACGCACTGAAAGCGCTGACCGCCGGAGGGGTAGGCTTGCCGGGCATCTGCCGGAAAGCCGCTCGCAGATTATGCGTCATGCTCCCGGATGCCAGAATCAGGACGCCCTCCTCGCGCAAAGGCCGCAACGCTTCACCGAGCGCCCGATGATGGGCAGCGCCGAGGTGAGACTGAACGCTGAGCTGGGCCACAGGCACATCGGCTGCCGGGTACATCAACGCCAAGGGAACCCACGCTCCATGATCAATGCCTCGATCTGGATCGATCTGGGAATGAAAGCCTGCGGCCTCCAGCAGGGCCTGCGCCCGCGCGCTGACCGCGATGGCGCCGGGCGGCGCATAACGCATCGCATCAAGCACCGGCCCGAAACCGCTGAAGTCGTGAATTGTTTTCAGTTGCGCCGCACCGGTCAAGGTCGGCGTAGCGGCTTCCCAATGAGCGGAAATCACCAGGATCGCGGCGGGGCGTTCCCAGTCCGCGCCTAGACTCCGCAGAAATCGATGCGCCGGTTGCTCCGGTTCCAAAACCAGGCTGGGCGCGCCATGCGAAACGAAGATACTTGGGAAAGTCATCGAGTTGGCCTCATGGGGTATCCAATGGAATTGGCAAATCAGCTCGGAAGCTCAGGATACGCAATCGGGTTGTCGCTTGCAGGACATGTCTCTGAATTTTCATTCCAGACCTATTCCGGCGAAAATCAGTATTTGTAAGCCGGCTCACACTTCCCGACGACCGGCGAAGGCATGCGCCAGGGTGCCGCCATCGACATATTCCAGCTCGCCGCCTAGCGGCACACCGTGGGCGATGCGCGTCGCGCGGATGTCACGTTCGCGCGCTAATTCAGCGATGTAATAAGCCGTCGCTTCGCCTTCCACCGTTGGGTTAGTGGCGAGAATAATTTCGCGAACCTCCCCCTCATCCAGGCGCGCTTCCAACAGTTCCAGTCCCAGCTCCGCCGGACCGATGCCGTCCAGTGGCGACAGATGACCCATCAGCACAAAGTAACGACCCTGAAAACCGGTGGATTGCTCGACCGCCAACACATCGGCTGGCGTTTCAATCACGCACAACACAGCAGCATCCCGTCCGGGATGGGCGCACAAAGCGCAAATTTCCATCTCGCTCAAATCACGACAGAGCCGGCAATGACCAATTCGCTCCAAAGCCGTCCGTAACGCTTCAACCAGCCGCCCCGCCCCGACGCGATCCCGCTCTAGCAAATGCAGCGCCATACGCTGAGCCGATTT
>JAGRHK010000437.1 GCA_020444985.1 Candidatus Competibacteraceae bacterium | reverse complement strand
TATCTGGTGCGGGCGGTACAGCCGCGGCTGTCGGCGCTGGAAGGCGTGCAGCGTGCCGAGATTCTGGGCGCGCGCACCTTCGCCATGCGGGTCTGGCTGAAACCGGACAAGATGGCCGCGCTCAACATCAGTCCGGCGCAGGTACGCCAGGCACTGGCCGCCAACAACTATCTGGCCGCCATCGGTCGTACCAAGGGGGCGTTGATCCAGGTCAACCTGACGGCCAACACCGATCTGCGCTCGGTCGAGGAATTCAAGAATCTGGTGATCCGCGAACAGGGCGGCGCCCTGGTGCGACTGCGGGATATCGCCGATGTCGCGCTCGGCGCAGAGGACTACGATGCCGAGGTGCGCTTCTCCGGGCAGACCGCCGTATTCATGGGCATCTATCCGCTACCCAACGCCAACGCCATCGACGTCATCGGCCGGGTCCGCGCCGAGATGGCCTTGATCCAGAAAGATTTGCCCACCGGTCTGGTGGCGCGGGTCGCCTACGACGCGACCGACTACATCAACAACGCGATTCACGAAGTGGTCAAAACCCTGGGCGAAACCCTGTTGATCGTGGTGATCATCATCTTCCTGTTTCTCGGTTCGATGCGCTCGGTGCTGGTGCCGGTGATCGCCATCCCACTCTCGCTGATCGGTGGCATTTTCCTGATGCAGGTCTTCGGCTTCACCATCAACCTGTTGACTCTGTTGGCCATCGTGCTGTCGGTCGGTCTGGTGGTGGACGACGCCATCGTGGTGGTCGAGAACGTGGAGCGCCATCTGCGTGAAGGCCAGCGTCCGTTCGACGCCGCGATTCTGGGCGCGCGGGAACTGGTGGGACCGATTATCGCCATGACGCTGACCTTGATCGCGGTGTATGCCCCCATCGGTTTGCAGGGCGGACTGACGGGTTCATTGTTCCGCGAATTTGCTTTCACCCTGGCCGGCGCGGTGACGATTTCCGGTATCGTAGCCCTGACCTTGTCGCCGATGATGTCGTCGAAATTGCTCAGCGCTGAAGACGAGCAACACTGGTTGCCGGCGCACGTCAACGCCGCTTTCGATCGGCTGCAAAGGTTCTATGGCCGCTTGCTCAATGGCGCGCTGCACGCCCGCCCGGCGATGTATCTGATCTGGGCCGCCTTATTCGCTCTGGTGCCGCCGATGTGGATGTTTTCAGCACAGGAGCTGGCGCCCAGCGAGGATCAGGGGGTAATTTTCGGCATCGTCAATGCGTCGGCCAACGCGACGCTCGATCAAACGAGTCAATTCACCAACGCCGCCAATCAGGTTTTTCTGGGAATTCCGGAAACCGATTTCACGTTCCAGATTACCTTCCCGACTTCGGGGTTTGGGGGGATGGTTACCAAACCCTGGGACGAGCGCGAACGCACCGTATTCCAGATCCTGCCGGAGGTACAGCAAAAACTCGGGAAAATTCCGGGCATTGAGATGTTCGCGGTCACGCCGCCGGCGTTGCCGGGCGGTGGACAGTTTCCGGTTGAATTCATCCTTGCCTCGACCGCCGACACGGAAGAAATTCTTGAGATCGCCAAACAGGTGCAGTTGAAGGCGATGCAAAGCGGCATGTTCGCTTTTCCCCCGATGATCGATATCAAGATCGACCAACCGCAAGCAGAAATTATCATTGACCGAGACAAGGTAGCCGATCTGGGCCTGAATTTGCAGCAGGTCGGCGCTGACTTGGCGGCGGCCGTGGGCGGTAATTTTGTCAATCGCTTCAATATCGCCGGGCGCAGCTACAAGGTCATTCCACAAGTCGAGCGCGTGGACCGGCTGACGCCTGGGCAATTGGAAAATCTCTACGTCACCGGCCCGGATGGTCAACTGATTCCATTAGGGACGGTAGCCACGGTGCGTAATCAAACGACGCCGCGTTCGCTGAATCGTTTTCAGCAACTCAACGCGGTCAAACTTAGTGGCATCGCGGTGCAACCGCTTGATCAGGCATTGCGCTTTCTGGAAGATGAAGCAGCCAAGCTCATGCCACAGGGTTATGTTATTGACTACACCGGCGAATCGCGGCAGTTGCGGCTAGAAGGCGGCAGCCAGTTCTTTGCGACCATGGGACTGGCCATCGTGCTGATTTTTCTGGTGCTGGCGGCGCAATTCAACAGCTTTCGCGATCCGTTGATCATTCTCCTCGGTTCGGTGCCGCTGGCCATGTTTGGGGCGTTGCTGTTCACATTCTTGAAGATGCCCAATCCGAACATAGCCTTTCCCTTTACCGAAGGCTGGACGACGACGCTGAATATTTATTCCAAGGTCGGACTGGTGACGTTGATGGGGTTGATCGCCAAAAACGGCATTCTGATCGTTGAATTCGCCAATCATCGGCAAATCGATGGCGGTTTGGGCAAGTTGGACGCTGTGCGGGAAGCGGCGTTGATTCGTCTGCGGCCGATTCTGATGACCAGCGCCGCAACCATTGCCGGTCACATGCCCTTGACCCTGGTCACTGGCGCTGGGGCGGTGGCCC
>JAGRHK010000436.1 GCA_020444985.1 Candidatus Competibacteraceae bacterium | reverse complement strand
AATATCAGAAAATAAAACAGGAAGATATAAGGCATCAGACTGGCTATAAAAAGCATTGCCCGTCAAATAAAAAATCACTAGAGATACTAAAGCGATGACAAAAAAACTTAGTGGAAGGAAAGTATTTTTAATCATTATTTTTATTCAAAACTCAACCCGCTATCACTCGCCGCCGAATCGCTCCCAATACACGCTGCTGCAATTCCCGCCAGGCAAACTGCTCAGCCAGTTCCGCGATCACCGACAGCCGCGCCCAGAGCGCATCGGCCGCAGTCGCCGTTTGCAACGCATCCGTCGCTTCCAGTGCTTGCAGCAATCCGACGGCTAATCGCTCCAGGCAATGATAAACCTCAATAGTCAAATCATGCAGGGATGTGGTTTGTACGCTGGGTTCGAGGCGGATAGCAAAGCGGTACAACAACCCCAGTTGACGAATGCAGCCGACAAAGGCAGCCTGACCGGCATTGAATGCCTCGGGTCCAAGTTGCAGCGCACGCGCTTGTTCCCCGGCGAACTGTTGGACCAGCTCCTCGACCAGTAATCGGCCTAACGCCTGGGCGCTGTCCAGAAAGTCGCTCATGACCGTTCCGCCCGATCCTACCGCCTCGACGGCAGCGGTTTCCGCTCCCCATTCGAGGAGACGCTCCGCTAATACAATCATCTCCTCAACCTCAACCAACAGACTGGCGACCTCGAACCGCGTCAGGGGATTTTGATTGTCCAGGAACTGACGAATCAGCGTGTTGATCCTGCTCAGCACCTGATTAGCAAACAGCAGCAGAGTCTGGCGCATGGTCTGCATCTCGACCTCAGCCCCCAACTCCTCCAGAGCCAGTTGAAGCAATTCCAATCGCGTGAAGTCGGCGGAAATACGCAGCAGTTGTGGATTATCCTCGCTGAATAGCAGACGATTCAGGGTATGTGCGTAGTGGAAAATCGCGCGGGTCAGCGCCTGAATCAACTGCGCGCGCGCCGCGTCCAGGGGTGGGGCCGGACCCAATCGAGAGGCCGTGTCCCGAATTAACGCAAATAAACCAATCAGCTCCAGCCAATCGCCGCGCGCTTGAGCCATCGTCTGGCCAGGCATCGGCGCATCGCGGTGAATCCGCTCGTTCAGCGCTGTTAGATCGTCACCCATGCACCAATCCAGCAAGCGTTGCCGCTCGGTATTCCGGCGCTCGGTAGACGGCGCGCGTTCCTGCAATGCAAACCATAAATCGAGCCATTCTGCGAGTTGCACGAGGCGTGGGCGCGTCGTCCGTTCGGCCAAACACTGTCGCGCCAGGGTCGCCATCCATTCAAACAGCTCGCCGGCGCTCGGAATCACCCGCGTTGACGACTCCAGATCCGCCTGCGGCGGCAAAGCGGGCGCCACGCCACGCCAGCCCCCCGCGATCGCAACGGTCGTTTCCAGCGCCGCAATGCGCGCTTGGCGCAATGCCGTAGCGAACGCCAGCGCGCTGGCGAAGCGCTCATTCGGACATTTGGCCAGCGCCTGCTGGAGCACGTCATCGAATACGGGGGACAGCTCCGGGTTGATCGTCGAAGGCGCTGGAGGCTCTTCCTGGAGAATCTTGTACATCAGCGTCGGCAGTGAATCTGCGATAAACGGCTTGCGCTGGGTCAACAGGTAATAAAAGACGACGCCGGTCGAAAACAGGTCCGCGCGTTCATCGATCGCTGCGCCGCGCAACTGCTCCGGGGACATGTACAGCGGCGAACCGAGCAGTTCGCCCGTCTGCGTCAGTTCCGAACCCTGTAGATGAGCGACGCCGAAATCGGTCAGGACAATCGTATAATCCCGACGGACCAGAATATTCGCGGGTTTAATATCGCGGTGAATGACACCCCGCTCATGGGCATGGGCAAGCGCGTTCAACATCTGCAGCACAATGGCCAGCTTCATGCCCAAGGGCAGGGTCGGCGGGTGTTCCATTAAACGCCCCAGCTCCTGGCCCTCGACCAGTTGCATGGTCAAATACAGAATTCCCTCCTGTTCGCCGCAATCATGAATGCTCACAATTAGAGGATGACGCAGGCGCATACCGATCGCGGCCTCTTGGCGGAACCGGGTCAGGATGGCGTCCCGTTCCGGGCGCACCAACAGATGGGTATGCACGGTCTTGATGGCAACCGGCTGGTTATCCTCCAAGCGAACGCCTCGATAAACGACGCCCATGGCGCCGCGCCCAAGCAGGGCCTCGATGCGGTAAGCGCCCAACTGTTGGCCCATGCGCAACATGGCGATGCCCTCTGATGATCAACAAGCTCGTGGAGAGCGCGGTCAGCCAAAGGAGGCGAGCGCGGCCTCCACGGTCGGGTGAATGGAGAAAATCGCCGAAAAGCCGCTGATATCGAAGACCTCACGCGGATTATCGCGCAATGCCGCCAGCGCCAATTGGCCATTGGCGGCGCGCGCCTGCTTGGCCGCGACCAGCAGGACCCGCAGTCCAGCGCTGCTGATATACGCCAGCGCTGCGCAATCGACCAGTACTTG
>JAGRHK010000435.1 GCA_020444985.1 Candidatus Competibacteraceae bacterium | reverse complement strand
CACGAGGATTAGCAGCGACAGCGCCGGTTCTGCCAAATCTTTCAAATCTCTCCCATGACCTCGCTTAGCCGGGTCACCCCGCGCACGTCCAACCCCTCGATCTGCTTACCGCCACGGCGCGGCGCATTCGCCCGAGGCACAATCGCCTGCTTGAATCCATGCTTGGCCGCTTCTCGCAACCGTTCTTCGCCATTGGGCACCGGGCGGATTTCCCCGGCCAGCCCCACTTCGCCGAACACGACCCGATCGGTCGGCAACGGCCGGTCGCGAAAGCTGGACAGCGCGGCCAGCAATACGGCCAGATCCGCCGCCGTTTCATTGATTCGCACCCCGCCAACGGCGTTGACGTAAACATCCTGATCGTACATTGCCACGCCGCCGTGCCGGTGCAATACCGCCAATAGCATGGCCAATCGGTTCTGCTCCAGCCCCAGGGTCACCCGACGCGGATGGCCGCCATGACACTCATCAACCAGCGCCTGAATCTCCACCAGCAACGGCCGGGTGCCTTCGCGAGTGACCATGATTACGCTACCGGCAACCGGCGCGTCATGGCGGGAAAGAAAGATCGCCGAGGGATTGCTGACCTCTTTCAAACCATCTTCGGTCATGGCAAACACGCCCAGTTCATTGACCGGTCCGTAGCGGTTTTTTACCGCCCGCAACACTCTTAACCGGCCACTGGGATCGCCCTCGAAATACAGCACGGTGTCGACCATGTGCTCCAGCACGCGAGGACCGGCGATCGCGCCTTCCTTGGTAACATGCCCGACCAGAAACAAGGCGGTGCCCGTTGCCTTGGCGAAGCGCACCAGTTGCGCCGCGCTCTCACGCACTTGGGCGACGGAACCCGGTGCGGATTGCAGCCGTTCGGTGTAGACGGTCTGAATCGAATCGATGACCATGACCCGAGGTTGTTCGATTTCAGCCGTCGCCAGAATGCGTTCCACATTGATTTCCGGCAACAGACGCAACCGGTCGCGGGACAATTGCAGGCGCTGAGCGCGCAGGCTGATTTGTTGGGGAGATTCTTCGCCGCTGACGTACAGCGTCCGGTCGCGTTCCGCCAGCACCGCTTGCACCTGCAACAAGAGTGTGGATTTACCAATACCGGGATCGCCGCCAATCAGCGTCACCGACCCTTGGACCAACCCGCCGCCCAGAACGCGATCCAGTTCGCCATTACCGCAGGACTGGCGGATCTCCGCAGTGGCGTCCACCTCGGCCAGATTACGAATTTCCCCAGCGGTCGCGCCCGCATAACCGAGCGGCTTCATCCCAACCTTGACCGGCGGCGTCGCCACGGTCTCCTGGAGCGTGTTCCAGGCCCCGCAGTCGCCGCATTGACCGGACCATTTACTGGCTTGCGCGCCGCATTCGGTGCAAATATAGATTGTGCGGGCTTTGCTCACGATGTTAATCCCTGACTCAGTCGTAAAATAATCGCATTATACCGACCATGCAGGGCCATGCGGCGGACGAGCGTGAAGAACCAATAAATTTAATTTGAATTATTTTGTTCTGGAAATAAATTAATGTAGGAAAGGTTATGTTCTGGATCATTTCCACTTCCTATATTAAAACATTCATTCCCATGCTTTTTAACTAATTCAATGATATCCTTATCAAGCTTTCCGCTAATGACCATTTCATCCATTATGGAAGTAATTTTCTCTAATGGCATTCCTGGTCTATAAGGCCTATCCTGAACAAGCGCTTGAAAAACATCTGCCACCGCAATAATCCTTGCCTCTACATTAAGCTGCTTTTCACTGGGATGAAAAGGATATCCAACGCCATTAATGCCTTCATGATGATAGGCAGACCAAAGAGCCACCTCTCCTAATCCTTTAATATGTCGCAATATTTCGTAAGTTTCATAGCTGTGTTGCTCCATGATGGAGCGCTCGACGTCATCCAACGGCCCTTTTTTCTCCAATATTCTATCAGGCATATGCAATTTACCGATATCATGTAATAACCCAGCTATCTCAACTTTATCACATTGCTCTCTGGAAAGACCACACAATGTAGAAATATACTTTGATAAATCAGCAACTCGTATCGAATGCTGTGCTGTAAAAGGGCTTTTTTGGTCTACTATATAAGACATAATCAAGGAGAGTTGCTTAATCTGAGCAATACTAAGAGGCTGATTATTTTCAATTTGCCCCATATCCCATGTATAACGGGTAATATGACGATCTTCTAAAGCAATCCAAAATGCTTCTGATTTTTCCATATCAATGAATGCATTTACAAAAGAAGGGTTAAAGTATGTGCCGCTATACTGGGAGATCGATTGAACTATTTCTTTCCGCGCCAATAGGATATCACTTTCATAATGAAGTGCAGACAGTATATCTATTCTATCTGAAATGAAAATAATATTTGCCATATTTGCATCATGAATTGTGATATCTGTATTTTTTAAATCTTGCCAATGCGTATGGTGGTAATATATTGGTATTGCAAAATGTGCAAGCGGAGAAAATTCTTTTA
>JAGRHK010000434.1 GCA_020444985.1 Candidatus Competibacteraceae bacterium | reverse complement strand
CGACACCGGGGGTGGAAAAACGGACCCGGGCAATCCAGTCATTGACCTTGTGACCGGGCAATTGACCGCCTTCGCCGGGCTTGGCCCCTTGCGCCATCTTGATTTGAATGGCGTCGGCGTTGACCAGGTATTCCGTGGTCACGCCGAAGCGGCCAGAAGCGACCTGTTTGATGGCCGAACGGGCCAGGTCGCCATTTTCCAGCGGTACATAGCGCTTGGCGTCTTCCCCGCCCTCACCGGTGTTGGACTTTGCGCCGAGTCGGTTCATGGCGATCGCCAGCGTAGTGTGCGCTTCCCAGGAAATGGAGCCAAAGGACATAGCGCCAGTGGAGAAGCGTTTGACAATGGAACTGGCAGGCTCCACCTGGTCCAAAGGCAATGGTTGATTGGCGAAACGGAACTCGAACAGGCCGCGCAGGTTACGCAAGCGATCCTGCTGGTCGTTCATCATCTGGCTGTAGGCTTTGAATTGCGCGTAGTCGCCGGAACGCACGGCGTGCTGGAACAGGGCGATGGTTTCGGGCGTCCAGGCGTGATCCTCGCCGCGAATGCGGTAAGCCAGTTCGCCGCCGACATCGAGGGCTTCGCGATAAAGCGGCGCGTTGCCGTAGGCTTGGCGATGGCGTTGTCCCGCTTCCCGGGCGATTTCGGTCAGTCCAACGCCTTCGATGACGCCCTGGGTGCCGGTGAAGTAACGGTCGACGAAGTCGCTGGCCAGACCGACGGCTTCGAAGATTTGCGCGCCGCAGTAAGACTGGTAGGTGGAGATGCCCATTTTGGACATCACCTTGAGGATGCCCTTGGAAACGGCTTTGGTGTAGTGTTCGTGCGCTTCGCTCTCGCTCATCTTTTGCGGGCCGTGCGCCAAGGTTGCGGACAGGGTATCGAGAGCCAGGTAGGGGTTGATGGCTTCCGCGCCGTAGCCAGCCAACAGGCAGAAGTCGTGAACCTTTTTGGCTTCGCCGGTTTCCACGACCAGCCCGACCTCGGTGCGCAGGCCATCGCGGATCAGGTGATGATGTACGGCGGCGGTGGCCAGCAGAGCGGGGATGGCGATGTGGTCGGCGTCGATCTCGCGGTCGGAGAGGATCAGGATGTTGTAGCCTCGGCGTACTACGTCAGCGGCTTCACGGCAGAGATTTTCCAGGGCGCGGGCCATGCCACCCGCGCCGCGTTCGACCGAGTAGCAGATGCTGAGCGTCTCAGTGCGGAAAGCGCGGTCGACGTGATATTCGATGCGGCGAATGCGCTCCAGATCGATGTTGCCAAGAATGGGCCGTTTGACTTCCAGGCGCTTGTGGGTCCCGCCGCTTTCCAGATCGAGCAGGTTGGGTCGGGGACCGACCAGCGACACCAGCGACATGACCAGTTCTTCGCGGATCGGGTCAATGGGTGGGTTGGTCACCTGGGCGAATTTTTGCTTGAAATAGTCGTAGAGCAGTTTGGCGCGACTGGATAGCACAGCGGGTGGGATGTCGCGACCCATCGAGCCAATCGGGTCTTCGCTGTTGACGGCCATCGGCGTCAGGAAGGCGCGAATGTCTTCCTGGGTGTAGCCAAAGGCTTGTTGGCGGCGCAGCAGGGTCTGCGAATCGGGCGGCATTGGGCCGATTTCGGTCGGTAGATCCTTGAGACGGATTTGCGTGGCATCCAGCCATGCCTGATAGGGGTGTTTCGACGCCAGTTGTTCCTTGATCTCGTTATCGTCGATGATACGACCCTGTTCGAGGTCAATGAGCAACATCTTGCCCGGTTGCAAGCGCCATTTCTTGACAATTTTGTCCTCGGCGACCGGCAGCACGCCCATTTCCGAAGCCATGATCACTTGATCGTCATTGGTGACCAGGTAACGGGCGGGACGCAGGCCGTTGCGGTCCAGGGTTGCGCCGATTTGACGACCGTTGGTGAAAGCGATGGCGGCTGGACCGTCCCAGGGTTCCATCAGGGCAGCGTGATACTCGTAAAAAGCGCGCCGCTGGGGGTCCATCAGCGGGTTATCGAACCAGGCTTCTGGAACCATGAGCATCATGGCGTGGGGGAGGGAGTAACCACCAGCCAGGAGCAGTTCCAGGGCGTTATCGAAGGTGGCGGAGTCGGACGCACCGTCGCCGATCAGCGGCCAGAGCTTGTCCAGGTCGGCGCCTAGCACTTGGGAAGTCATGCCATGGCGGCGAGCCATCATCCAGTTGATATTGCCACGCAGGGTGTTGATTTCGCCGTTATGGCAAAGGTAACGAAACGGTTGCGCCAGCGCCCAGGAGGGGAAGGTGTTGGTGGAAAAGCGCTGGTGCACCAGGGCCAGTGCGGATTCCAGGCGCGGATCGCGCAGCTCCGGGTAATAGATGCCGATGTTCCGGGCCAGGATCATGCCTTTGTAAACGATAGTCCGCGCCGATAATGAGGAGACATAGAACTGTTGATCGTCGCCAAAAGCGTTGCCGCGCCAGATGGCGCGATGCGCCTGTTTGCGGATGACGAACAGTTTACGTTCGAAGGCATTGGTGTCAGGACAACTG
>JAGRHK010000433.1 GCA_020444985.1 Candidatus Competibacteraceae bacterium | reverse complement strand
GAGATGCGTCGTGTGTTGCGCCACGAAGACCTGGAACTCCGCTCGCATAGCAGTCAGCATTAATAAATAGGACTGGCGCGCGTTGTCCAATGCCGTGTGATAAACCTTCTGCAGGCGCGGATCTGTGCTTTCCGGTTTCAACACCAGAAGCTCATAGTGTTGTTGAATCAATCGTTCCAGATCGGCGGCGACCGCTGCCGACATCTGTTCCTCGCCGAGATGATGGAACGCTGAGTTCAGCGCTTCCCAAAGCAATTGGTAACTGGTGCCATAAGCGTAGTACCAGTCGGCAAGTGTCGGAATCCGCTGGCGCAGATCAGCAAAAATCGTCTCCAGGCCAGCGGCCAATTGCGCCTGCGCCTGTTCATGCAATTGCTGGCGACCCCGTTCCAGATTTGCCGTGTGAATGCGGACAAATTCGGAATATTTCCCAGCGTCGGCCAGTACGCGCACCAGTTCGCCCACCTGGTTTTCGTAGACCAGCGTCACTTGAGGTGGAACCTGCCGTTTTGCGGGTGCAGTGACTTCAGTACGGTCCAGGTGAACCCGAGCGGTATCGAGAACCGGGGACTCCCCATGCCAGAGGTAGGCGGCGCTACACGCCAGAATCAAACCGGCCAGCATGCCCAGCCCGAACCGTGATCGCCGCCCGCGTGGAACGGAAGATGGCGCAGCGGCGTTAATGATCAGCACCGGGGAAACTCCCGGATGCTGCTCGCCGGGTTCGTTCAACAAAGAAGGTTGCTCGTTCATGGTGACCTCAAGACTTTAAAGATGGCTTAAAATCGAATCATGGGGGCACAAAATGCAAATGGAAGCGTTGGCCATCCGATAGCCTCGCCATCGGTTTGAGACGATGGGTCCGTCATTAAGGTTGTTTGTCTGCCATCGCCATCGTCTTCTCAATCGATTCGCCGCTCAGTCGATGTACGATGCTCTCATGCACGGACAACAGGGCCGGCACGAAAAATAATACCAAGACTGTTGAGAACGCCAGTCCAAAAGAGATGGAAGTCGCCATCGGGATCAAAAACTGCGCCTGCAACGACTTCTCGAACAGCAGCGGCGTCAAGCCAGCAATCGTGGTCAGCGAAGTCAGCAACACCGCGCGCAGCCGCTGGCAGGCGGCTTCAACCAGCGCTTCCTGAACCGCCAGACCCTGGGCGCGCAACTGTTGGTAAAACGTGACCAGGATAATCGAATCGTTGACGACAATGCCCGACAGGCCAAACAGGCCAAACAGCGACAGAACCGTCAAGTCGATGCCCATGAGCCAATGGCCGACAATAGCGCCAACGATCCCAAAGGGAATCGCGGCCATCACGACCAATGGCCAGCCGTAAGACGCGAATACCCAAGCTAGAATCAGATAGATGAAGGCGAAGGCGAACAGAGCGCCGCGCCGCATGTCCGCCAAAGTCTCCTGCTGATCCGCGCTACGGCCCTCCAACGAATAGTCGATGCCATAGCGCTGCCGCAATTCCTGAAGCACCCCCTGTTCCAGCGCAGCGATGACGGCTCCCGCTTTAACAACTGTTGTATCGACATCTGCAGAAACCTGCACCGCCAATTTGCCCTCCGCGTGACGCACCGCCTCAAAGCCGCGCCGGGCTTGCAAATTCGCTACATTGCTTAACGGAACAGACTCGCCATTGGGCAGCAACACATTGAAACGCTCCAGACCAATCAGATTATCGCGCTCGGCGTCGGGCAACAGGACCCGCACCTCCACCTCGTCATCGCCATCCTGAAAAATTTGTACCCGCTGACCATCAAACGCCGCCCGCAACTGGCGGCCAATCATGTCCACCGTCAAACCCAGGGTCTCCCCTGCTGGCGTTACGCGATAAATCAATTGCTCCTTGCCATAGGGCATGTCGTCCTCGATAGCAGACAGTCCCCGAATGGTGAAAAGCGTTTGGGCCAGCTCATTCGCAGCGGCCTTGAGCTGATCAACGTCTCCACCCGTTAAGCGAATATCGACATCCCGACCGGGCGGGCCAGCAGTGCGCGAGAACAGGGTAAAATTTTCAATGCCCGCAGGTAAGGGCACTTTCGCGCGCCAAGCCTTGAGAAAGTCATTGAGCCGCACCTCGCGGGTATCAGGCTGGGTCAATTCCACCAATAGGGAAGCATGCTGGTCACCCTGCAAGCTGCTGGCGCTGGCCAGTTGCCCCTGACCGTACCGGGTTTGCGCCGCCACCACCAGGTTTCCGCCCAACTCACGATTCGTTTCCCACAGCGCGGCATTCACCTGATTCATGAAGGCGCGCACACGTTGTGGCGGAGTACCAGCGACAAAGCTGGCGTTGGCGTTAATCGTTACGCCCTCAGGGGTTGGGAAGAAGTTGAAACCGATCCGGCCACCCGCCAACAGACCCGTCGCCAGAATCAGCACGGCAAGCGCCCCCGCCAAGGTCGTCCATCGATAGGCCACGGCCAACGCAGCGAATGGACGAAACCACTGGTCGCGGAAGTGGTTAAAACCGGCGTCCAGCCGTTGACGCAATCGACCG
>JAGRHK010000432.1 GCA_020444985.1 Candidatus Competibacteraceae bacterium | reverse complement strand
TGGCGGGGTTCCTGGGGAAATGGCTGACTCTGCGGGCGGCGCTGGATCACGTCTGGCTGCCCGGAATCATGAGCGTAGTGCTTGGCGGCGCCCTGCTGAGCATGATCGCCCTAGCGCGTTCGGGCAGTCTGTTGTTTTACCCGGTCGATCCGGAGGTTGACCGCGCACCGGAAACCTCCTTGTCCCGGACACTGGTCGAAATCGCTCCAGTGATCGGCCTGCTCGCGCTGGTCGTCGGTTTGACCGTCGGCGCAGGACCGATTTTCGAGCAAGCCCACGCGATTGCCGAACAAATGCTGGAGCCCCAGCGCTACATTCAAGCTGTTCTAGGTCCCGGAGGGGCGTTCTGATGCATCGTTGGCTGCCTCATCCATTGATCACCCTGGCCCTGACCCTGGTCTGGTTGCTGCTGGTCAACAGTCTAACGACCGGGCAGATTGTGCTGGGTTTGTTGCTGGCCTGGGCGATTCCCCTGTTCACCCTGCGCTTCTGGCCGGAAACGCTGCACATCCGGCGACCGGGGCTGTTATTGCGCTTCGCGGTCCGGGTGCTGGCGGACATCGTCACCGCGAATCTGACCGTGGCGCGGTTGATTCTCGGTCGCCCGGAACAGTTACGTCCGGTGTTTGTCGAGGTGCCGTTGCTGCTGAAATCGGATCTGGCGATCAGCCTGCTGGCGAATACGATCAGCCTGACGCCGGGCACCGTATCGTCCTGTTTGAGCGCGAATCGCGACTATTTGCTGGTGCATACGCTGGATACGGCCGATGCGGACGCGCTGGCCGCGACGATTAAGACCCGCTACGAAGCGCCCTTGCAGGAGATTTTCGAATCATGTTGATGAACATTGCCCTGCCGATTGCATTAACCCTGGTCGCCGCGGCGTTCGCGCTGAGTTTCTGGCGACTATTGATCGGTCCCAGCAAGCCGGATCGCATCCTGGCGCTGGATACCTTGTATATCAACGCCATTGCCCTGCTGGTGCTCCTGGGCATTCACCTATCCAGCGCCCTGTATTTCGAGGCGGCGCTACTGATCGCGCTGATGGGATTCGTTGGCACAGTTGCATTGTGCAAGTATCTATTGCGCGGCGATATTATTGAGTGATCGCTATGCTCGACCTCGTGCTTTCCCTACTGATTCTGGCCGGCGCAACCTTCACTTTCATCGGTTCGCTCGGTTTGGCGCGTTTGCAGGATTTTTACACGCGCCTGCATGGCCCGACCAAGGCAACAACCTTGGGCGTGGGCAGTTTACTGATCGCCTCGGCGCTCTATTTCAGCACCCGAGGCGAAAGCATCAGTTTGCATGAGGTGTTGGTCACCTTGTTTTTATTTATTACCGCTCCAGCCAGTGCGCATCTGTTGTCCAAAGCGGCGCTGCATCTGCATGTGCGTTCGCTGGCGCCATTACCGCAGGAGAGTGCAATCGCGGATGAAGGATCGGCGCAACGACAAAAGGATTCTCCCTCCGCAGAATCGAACAAGCTTTTCCTTAAAACTTAGGGTTTAAACCTAATTCAAGTCGGCATCCCGAAAATAGCGCGCGCCCCAGTCCGCTTGCGTCGCCACGCCTTTGATGTCCAGGCGATAGACCTTGATGTCGGGATCGCTGGAAACATTGGCCGGGGAGCCTGCGGCGATGAATTGGCTCAGCTTTTGAGGATTGCGAAAGATTAGCACTTGTCGATACGGCCGCAGAGTAGCGCCGGGTTGCAAATCCGTGCGCGCCAGTTGCATGTAAGTCGTCCGTCCTGTGGCTTTTTCAAAAATGACGCCGCGCCCATGCCTTTCAGCCAGAATGGCGTTGAGGCCGTTGACTTCAAATACGCCATAGCCGACTGCTTGCTGAATCTCGGCCTGGGCCGAAGGTTTCAGCCGGTAAAGCTCTTCCAAGGCCTGACGATGCACCTTAAGAAGAGCTTCCTGCTGTTCCTGCCGGGCTTTCTCACTCAGGGTGGATTGGGGAATGCGGGGTGGCGCGGGCTTGTGGTTTGATGCTGTTGCGCAACTGGTCAGCAGCGGGGGCAGCAGCAGCAATCCAGCGATTGCAACAGCCCGCCAGACGCTGCCAGGACTCCGAGTCTGTTTACTATCCATGATCGTCCGTCATTGTATCAGCTCTTGACAATTCCCTTGGTGATGGGGTTCGCTTTACAGCGCCTTAATGCTCACTGTTTTCCCCGCCGTTGACTTGAATCGACTCGACTGCCATCCGCGCGCCGCATCGGGCGCGGCGGGCGGTTCTTGGCTTCATTGCTGAAGCGAAAACGGCCCGCCAGTATGCAACCTTTCATCCCTGGATCGCAGGCGCGTCCCTTGACATGCTGACAGGTTCCATTGAATTCGTGCGGACAACCCCAGCCGCTCATGAGCTTTTCCTCTGTTTCTTCTTTGGCTCTCTCCTCAAATCAGGGGAGAGAGGACGGAGTGCTGACGCTAGCGATCATTCAACCGGCTGGCCGCTATGGGTCCAAAGTACTGCTGGGTAAACTGATAACTCGGCTGATTATAGTGGTAGC
>JAGRHK010000431.1 GCA_020444985.1 Candidatus Competibacteraceae bacterium | reverse complement strand
GGCGGCATCGCCAAGCGCGCAGATCGTGTGCCCTTCGACCTCGGTCGTGACATCCAGCAGCATGTCGATTTCTTCGACGCTGGCATGGCCCTTCACCATCCGCATCATCACGCGCCACATCCAGCCCGTGCCCTCCCGGCAAGGCGTGCATTGCCCGCAGGATTCAGAGAAGTAAAACCGCGAGACCCGCTGCAGCACCTTAACCATGTCGGTGGTGTCGTCCATCACGATCACCGCGCCGGAGCCGAGCATCGAACCGGCCACCTTGGCGATGGAATCGTAGTCCATGTTGGCTTTCAGCATCGTCTCGCCTGGTACGACTGGCACCGAGGAACCGCCGGGGATCACCGCCTTGAGCTGACGCCCTTTCCAAACACCGCCTGCTAGAGCCAGCAAATCGGCGAAGGGCAAACCCAGCGACACCTCGAAATTACCCGGTTTCTCGACATGCCCAGATACCGAGAAAATCTTCGTACCTCCGGCATTCGCTGTCCCTAGACTGGCGAACCATTCACCGCCATTTAACACAATCGCCGGCACCGAAGAAAACGACTCGGTGTTATTGATGGTGGTCGGGCGACCGTATAGACCATAACTGGCGGGAAATGGCGGTTTGAAGCGCGGTTGGCCTTTCTTGCCTTCCAGCGACTCCAGCAGGGCGGTTTCCTCGCCACAGATATAGGCGCCTGCGCCCAGGGTCGGGTACAGATCAAAGTCAATGCCGGAACCCTGGATATTCTTGCCGAGTAACCCAGCGGCATACGCTTCCTTGACCGCATTCTCAAACCGCTGATAAGGCTCGTCGAGAAACTCGCCGCGCATGTAGTTGTAACCGACCGTGGAGCCGGTGGCGAACCCGGCGATGGCCATGCCTTCCACCAAGGCATGCGGGTTAAAGCGCAAAATGTCGCGATCCTTGCAAGTGCCTGGCTCCGACTCGTCGGAATTGCATACCATGTACTTTTGAACCGTGGCGTTGCGTGGCATGAAGGTCCACTTCAAGCCGGTCGGGAATCCCGCGCCGCCCCGCCCGCGCAGTCCGGATTTCTTGACTTGGTCGATGACCTGATCGCCGGTCAATTCACCAGCCAGAATTTTCTTCCAGGCTGCGTAGCCGCCCACGCTTTGATAGGTCTCCATCGACCAGGGCCGATCCAGGCCCAGCGTCCGGTAGCACACCTCGTTAGCCATTGTGGGTTACTCCAGGCGGTCCAGCACCTGATCCACTTTCTCAGGGGTCAGCTGCTCGTAATAAACATGGTCAACCTGCATCATCGGCGCGCCGCAGCAAGCAGCCAGGCACTCTTCTTCTCGCTTCAGATAGAACTTGCCGTCAGACGTGCTTTCGCCGAGTTTAATGCCGAGTTTCTTTTCGATATGCGCCAGGATGGCGTCACCGCCGCGCAACATGCAGGAAATATTGGTGCAAACGGAAATGCTGTGGCGACCGACCGGTTTTAGTTCGAACATCGAGTAAAAACTGGCCACCTCGTAAACTGCGATGGGCGGCATATCAAGATAATCGGCCACCGCATCCATCAAATCTGTCGTAAGGTAACCGCCATTCTCATGCTGAACCTCGCGCAGGGCGGCCAGCACCGCCGATTGCTTCTGGTCTGCCGGGTAGCGAGTCAACCAGTGATCAATTTCCGCGCGGGCGTGGGCGGACAATACATCGCTCTTATACGCGCTCATCAGCGGTCAACCTCCCCGAAGACAATATCTTGCGTACCGATGACCGCCACTACATCGGCCAGCATGTGGCCCTGAGTCATCTCGTTCATGGATGAAAGATGGGCGAAACCTGCCGCTCGCACCTTGACTCGATAGGGTTTGTTGGCGCCATCGGAAATCAGATAAATCCCGTATTCGCCCTTAGGATGCTCGGTCGCCACATAGACCTCGCCCTTGGGAACACAGTAGCCTTCGGTAAACAGTTTGAAATGGTGAATCAAGGCTTCCATGTCTTCTTTCATCGTCGCACGCGACGGTGGCGCCACCTTGTGATCATCAATCATCACCGGACCGGGATTTTCCTTCAACCACTTCACGCACTGCTTAATGATTCGGTTTGCCTGGCGTAGTTCTTCGACCCGCACCAGATAGCGATCATAGCAGTCGCCATTCACCCCAACTGGGATATCAAAATCCAGTCGGTCATAGATCTCATAAGGTTGCTTCTTGCGCAAATCCCAAGCGAAGCCGGAGCCACGCAGCATCGGGCCGGAAAAGCCCAGTTGCAACGCCCGCTCGGGGGATACAATGCCAATACCAACCGTGCGCTGCTTCCAGATACGATTATCAGTCAGCAGCGTCTCATACTCATCCACCCGCTGCGGGAAGCGTTCGGTAAACGCCTCAATGAAATCCAGCAGGGTCCCGTGGCGATGGGCGTTGCGCTCATCCACATCTTTCTTACTGTGGAGTCGGGAATTCTCGTACTCGTATTTGGCCATGCTCTTCGGCAGGTCGCGATAGACTCCGCCGGGACGAAAGTAAGCCGCATGCAACCGCGCGCCGG
>JAGRHK010000430.1 GCA_020444985.1 Candidatus Competibacteraceae bacterium | reverse complement strand
AACGATCTGGAACGCTTGCTCGGCAAACGCGAGATGTGGGAAACGCGGCTATTGCGTGAATTGTTTAATGTGTTATGGGCCGGCGTGCGGCGGCGCCGGCGTTCGGCGGATCATGAACGCCTTTGGTTCAGCTTGGTCGGCTACTGTTTACGTCCCGGCTTTGGGGTTCCGCTGGATGAATGGCGGGTCGGACAATTATGGACCTTGTATGAACAGGGCGTGCAATTTGTTCGCGACGCACAGAATTGCTCAGAATGGTGGACCTTGTGGCGACGGGTGGCCGGTGGACTGGATGCGGCGGCGCAGGCGCGGTTGGGTGAAGAGCTGCTCATCGGTTTGCGCCCTCTGACGGGGAAGACGGCTCGGGACAAGCAACCAGGCGTGGAAGACATGGCGCGGCTCGCGGCGGTGCTGGAGCGTTTACCGGCGGCGCGCAAGGTCGAACTAGGCCAATTGCTGTTGAAGCGACTGATGCGTAAAGGCGAGTCGCCACACCTTTGGTGGGCGGTGGGTCGATTGGGCGCCCGCATTCCCGCCTATGGCAGCGCCCACGATGTGGTGCCCATCACTGTGGCCGAAGAGTGGCTGGATCGGGTAATGGCGCTGGACTGGAAGACCGTGACTCCCGCCGCTTTCGCTGCAACTCTGCTGGCGCGGCTCAGCGGCGACCGGGAGCGGGATTTGAGCGAGGCGTTGCGACAGCGCGTGATCCAACAGTTACGGTCAATAAAAGCGCCGGCGACGTGGTTGCAAATGATTGAAGATGTTGTGGAGCTTGATGAAGCCGATACCGGCCGGGTCTTTGGCGAGACGCTGCCGCCGGGGTTAAGATTAGTCGGTTGACATCCTCCTCGCCCTGAAGGGCGGAATCTCTCGCGGAGGAAAGGATAAACGGCTTTGCCGGCTTGCATTGCTCGCGATGTCGGCAATAAAAAACGGCCGCATTGGGCGACCGTTCGCGGGATGAGACCCGTCCCGGTCAATTAATCCACCGATTTGGGCGGATCGTTTTGCGTTGGGCAGGTCTTGATGCCGAGCAGCGTATAGGCCGGGCACCAACCCATCAGCGCGGTGGCGATGGGTACGATACCGATCCAGCCCCACACGCCAATCGTTCCCGTCAAAGCGAGAAGGATGAGCAGGGCGCCGATTACGATGCGGGCAATTTTATCGATTGAGCCAACATTCTGAGCAATATTCATGACAGTCTCCAACGGGTGATGATTCATAAGCGCTGATTTTACCCGACGCTTGCCAGAATGATTTGCGAATTATCAATACATGGTGGGCTATTCTATGAATAATTCTTCTGAAGCTCCCTGCCAAAATAGGGTGATATGAATTTCTACGCATTTCTCGCCGTGTTCGGCGGCGCAGGCATGGGCGCCTGTTTACGCTGGTGGTTGGGGATAGCGCTCAATCCCGTTTTTCCAACCGTGCCGCTGGGTACCCTGGCCGCCAACCTGCTTGGCGGTTACCTAATCGGGGTTGCCGTCGCCTATTTCTCGTTCAACGCCAGTTTGCCGCCGGAAATTCGCTTGCTGATCATCACCGGGTTCATGGGAGCGCTGACGACATTTTCCACATTTTCCGTTGAAATCGTAACCTTGATGACCCGTGGTCAGTTCGGTTGGGCGCTGGCGGCGATTGGCGCGCATCTGCTTGGCTCGCTGGCGATGACCGCGCTGGGCATTTTGACCCTTCGCCATTTTCTACCTGGATCTTCAGATTAGCCCCCTTTCCCCCAATCCCTCTCTGACCTGTGAGCGAGAGGAGTAAGCGGTTCCATGAATGAGGAGGATTAGCGATGGACGGTTCATTTCTCAGATTCTATATTCGCGAGAACCAGCGCCATGACCATCGGCTGTTATGGGAATGGTTGTTGGAACAGGCGAACCACATGGGGATTCGCGGCGGATCAGCGTTCCGGGCCATGGCCGGTTTTGGCCGACGCCATTGCTTGCACGAAGACCATTTCTTCGAGCTGGGCGGGACGGTGACGGTGGAAGTGGAGTTCATCGTCACGGATGATGAGGCGCAAAAGCTGCTGGAATTGCTTGAAGCGGAAAAGATTCGTACTTTCTATACGCAAATCCCCGCGCACTTCAGCGTGACCGGACTGGATTAAAATTACGATACCTCTTGAATGGATGCACTGCTCCCGCTTTTTCCCGCCTTCCTGATTGGCCTGACCGGCGGCGTTCACTGTTTTGGCATGTGCGGCGGCATCGTTGGCGCGCTGACCCTGGGATTGCCGCCCGCGTCAGGGCATCGGCTGCTCGCTCGCTTGCCGTACTTGCTGGCGTATAACCTGGGGCGCATCCTTAGTTATGTCGTCGCCGGCGCTCTGGCCGGCGGCATTGGAACCTGGACCGCTCATCTGCTATCGATCCACCATGCGCAGTTGGGTCTGCAAATACTGGCGGGCCTGTTCATGATCCTGCTGGGACTGTACTTGGCAGGTTGGTGGTCGGCGCTCCGTGGCCTGGAGCAGGCCGGCGGCCATCTCTGGCGGTGGATTGAACCC
>JAGRHK010000042.1 GCA_020444985.1 Candidatus Competibacteraceae bacterium | reverse complement strand
TGATTGCATTGAAGTGGTGGTGGACGCGAGTGAACCACGCATTCGCCTGGTCGGTAACTATGCCGATAAGCTGCTGGATGCGGTGGAAACAGCGTCGGTTTATGCGGAAAGGGTGCTGCAACAGTTGCCCCCAGCCATGACGCTGGATGCCCACGCCTGGTCTCGCCACCCCGAAGTCAATGCTTTTTTTGCCACGGCTGACGATTTGCGCAAGACGCTGGCAGAAGATTCCGGCCTCCAGCATTTTTTCCAGGAGAGCGGCGCGGAGCGGGGCTATGCCCTGATGCTGATGGTCAAACGGGAGACCGAGACCTTTGGCGCGGCGCTGCGAGGTGATGTCCTGGTGCGGGATGTTCGGCAGATTCGGGTCAGTTTTTCCAAACATCGACTGTTTTTTCCGGCGACCAGCGAAAAGCGGTTACGGGAGGATTTGCAGCAGCGAATGCTGGCATTTCTGGCAACGCGCGCGCTGGAGCGGATTAATACGATTCGTGATCAGCGCAGTCGGCTGGAGGAACAACGGCGACGGTTGCAGGCGCAGCTGCGGGCCTTACGCAGTCACGCCCAGGGATTACAGCCGTTGTTGTCAGCCGTCGATCGTGGCGTGAACCAGGAAGCGACGCTGCAACAGCGGCTGGTTCAAGTCGAAGAGGAACTGGTTGCAGTTCGTAAGCGACTGGGGACGCTGGACGATTATCTGGAGCAGGTGCGGCAGGTGCTTAGTCAACCTGAGCTATATTTGCAGGTGCGCCCGCTGACGCTGCGTTTGACTCGCTTGGGCGTCAAGCTATCCCCCCAATCAACCGAGCCGGGCGAGACGCTTTCCCTGATTGAACTGGACTCGCTGGGCGAGCAACGGATCGGGGCGCTGGTGCGCTTGAGTCGGATCGAGGCGCTGCCGCCACCGCCATTGATGACCACGATATAACGCACGATTCGCTCGGCTGTTGTCACCTTTAGCACTCTCACCGTCTGCATTACGGAATGAGAATTGCTAATATGATGCGTAAATACCCTCAACTTGACATCTGATCTAGATACTAGCATCCAGAACAACAGATTAGCCGGATAAGCAGAGATGATCCTGTGGGTGAATGCTGGTATTAGAGAGATCAGAACTGCTTTAAAATTTGGACAATGGATAATACGGTGTGAGAACGATGAACACAGAATTGTTAAAAGAAGCGATCCGCAAAGAATTACCGGATTTGTTGCGAACGGATCCGGGTTTGCGCGCCTATATTCTGGAACTGACTCGTCAGGAATATGCGGGACGTGAGGAAACTCAGGATCGGTTTTATCAACTTTTGGCCGAATTGCGCCGCGACCGTGAGGAGCAGAACCGCAAGTGGGAAGAGCAGAACCACAAGTGGGAGGCGAATCAAGCAGAGCAGAACCACAAGTGGGAGGCGAATCAGCAAGAGTTGCTGCGGCTCCATGAGGCAATCATGGCTCAGGCGCAGAAACATGACCGTAGCATTGGCGCTTTGGGATCACGCTGGGGCCTGCAATCGGAGAAGGCGTTCCGCGATGCGCTGGCCGGGATTCTGGAGAAAAACTTTGATGTGCAGGTGCTCAATGTGAATGAGTATGACGATCAGGGCGAAGTGTTCGGTCGACCGGATCAAGTGGAGTTGGATGTGATCATTAAAAACGGTTTGCTGCTGATTTGTGAGTTGAAATCGTCGATTGACAAAGCAGGAATGTACATTTTTGAGCGCAAGGCGCGCTTTTATGAGAAGCGACACGGGCGGCAAGCCAACCGACTGATCGTGATATCGCCCATGATTGACGCACGCGCGCGCAAGGTAGCTGAACGATTGGGGATTGAAACCTTTGGCGATTCGATCCTGGTCGAGACGCTATAGGCAGCAGGATCAGTGAGGATGAGTTGCCGTTTGTCGGAAAAATGTGACCGTTGGATCAGAAACGAAATGAGGAGGAGGCTGGTTTTGCGTAGAGTGTCAATTATCAACCAATGGTGTGGTAGCGATGAATAGACAACGAGGATTTACCTTGATCGAACTGATCACCACGATGGCGATTGCCGCGATTGTGCTGACTATCGGCGTGCCGTCGTTTCAGGCAATGATGCGCAATAATCGCGCCGCTACCTATACGAATGAGTTTATGAGCGCGCTTAGCCTGGCGCGCAGCGAAGCCATTAAACGAGGGTGGCGAGTAACGATGTGTCCCGGAACCCAATCCGGATGCAACGGAAATGCATGGGGCAATGGCTGGATTGTTTTTGTCGATGCTGATGCGGATGGCAATGGCGTCTTGGATACAGCAGCCACAGATAGCAACGGGACATTGGACGGCGGCGAGGTTGTTCTTCGCGTTTATGAGGCATTCGGCGGTAATACCACATTGTTGGGTAGTGCTCCGGTAAGCCAATATATTTCTTTTTCGCCAGATGGAGCAACACGCCTTGCCGGTGGCAATGTTTCTCTGCCATGCACACCTACTCTGCCATGCGCATTGACTCTCAGTCTCTGCTATAACAACAATCAGCAAAATCAGATTATTATTAATTCTGTTGGACGCGCGCGTGTGAATAATCAAACGTCAGCTCAAACAGGAACGGCGTGTACTAATTAATAAATTAATTGGATGATTAAGAATGCGAAAACAAACTGGTTTTACTCTCATCGAAATCTTAGTCACGGTTGTTGTGACAGCCATTGGTTTATTGGGACTGGCAGGGTTGCAGACGATTGCGCTCAGGTTCAATAGCACATCTTATCAGCGTTCGCAGGCTACAGTTTTGGCTTATGACATCACTGAGAGAATGCGCGCCAGTAAACCAGCAGGAGGCGTAGTCGATTGTCCTCAAGGGGAGGTTTCTAATTGGCAGACTCTAGTGGCGGCTACATTGCCATCAGGAACAGGCAATGTAGCCGGGCCTTTTGGTAATGCTTGCGTCATTACAATCCAATGGGATGACAGCCGTGGACAGGATGATCCTAAAAGATTTGAAATGAGAACCTCCCTATGAACTCCATTGATCGATACTCATCGCAATCCCGCCAGTCTCAATGTGGTTTGACGCTGGTGGAGATTTTGGTGGCGCTACTTATCAGTCTCTTTTTAATTGCAGGAGTGATTCAGCTTTTTATTGGCACCAAACAAACTTACCGAGGGCATGATGCGCTCTCACGCATTCAAGAAAATGGGCGATTTGCCATCGATAGAATGGCTTGGGACATTCGTATGGCAGGTTATATTAATCCCCTTGTCGCTGCATCTGCAGCGGCTCCAGCCATTACAGGTAATGACGGCGCTAATAATGATGATAGTATTACAGTGCAATGGAATGATGGCACCGCAATAAGTCGAGCTTACTCTTTAATGTGCAACGGTGGAGGAAATCCTCCTTGTGGCGCACAGCTCCCAACACTCGCTCTATCCGAGCAGACCGCAAATCGCCAAACGCTGATAGAAGGTGTCCAACAAATGCAGATCCGTTATGGGGTCTGTACAGCAGGCATTGTTAATCTACCCTATGTTACCGCAGCAGCAGTGGCTAACTGGAACAATGTGTGTAGTGTGCGCATCGATTTATTATTGGTCAGCCTTGATGATAATCTGGTGACTCAGCCTCAAACCTATTTTTATAATGGGGGAACTACTCCAGCTACCGACCGACGCTTTTATCAAGCATTTTCCACGACTGTTGCTATCCGCAATCGCATATTACGTTGAGAATGGCCATGTTTAATTTTAAATGTTTTCAAGCTACAGCGCGATCTCTGACTGGATGGAATCAACAACAGGGTTCGGCGCTGATTATTGCCTTGGTTTTTCTTTTAGCAATGACCCTGATTGGGACCACGGCGATGCAGGGCACAAGTCAACAAGAACGTATGGCTGGTAATTTTTGGGATCATAATCTTGCCTTTCAGGGGGCGGAAGGGGCATTAAGCGTAGCGCGCGGAATTGTAGATGGTACGCCACCGACGTCTAATCCAGTACAACCTTCGGCACAGAACCTTACTTGGTGGAACGCCAATGCAACGGCCATAACAGGCTACACCGATTTAGCTACGCAGCCACGCTATGTCATCCAAAACCTTGGTGCCGCTGGAACAAGCTCAGGTAGCGCCACATTTGGCGCCGTGACATTCCCTAAATGCCGGGTGACGGCTCGCGCGGATGGCGGTACAACCAGCGCTGTAGTCATATTGGAAGAGGTTGTTGAATGTGCCCTATAACCCAATCTCACGATTTTGAATTGAATGAATCATTGCATATTCCCATGCTCCCTTGATAAAGGGTAGGAGAGCAACAATGACTATGTTGAGGCGTTTCACATTCCTGATGCTGGCGACAATGGCAATTATTGTCTCCGGTATTAATCCAGCAATTGCGGAGATTCCGTTAGCGCAGTCGCCGCTGTTTTTTCCAGGTACTTTGCCACCCCTTAATATGATGGTCATGGGCCGTGATCATACTTTGTATTATGAAGCTTATAACGATGCTTCGGACTTGAATGGCGATGGCATTCTGGATGTTGGATATAAGCCGAATATTAATTATTACGGCTATTTCGATTCGTACATGTGTTATACCTATAATAGCGCTTCTAGTCGTTTTGACCCGGTAGCTGTGACAGCTAACAAAAAATGTTCCGGGCAATGGAGCGGCGATTTTCTGAATTACATCACCACCGCCCGCATCGATGCCTTGCGCAAGGTATTGTACGGTGGCCGACGCCTTGTCGATGATGAAGGTCTGACCGTTCTCGAACGCTCTTACATTCCCCAGGATGCACATAGCTGGGGTAAGGAATATGAAAGCATTGCGCATGACGGTTATGACATCCGGGAATATACCCCGTTAAGCCTGCCGATCGTGGGGAAGCGCCATTTATTCGCGAATACTTCATTGACGGGTAGTGCTAATAACCCATTGATGCGCGTACTGACCAATTCAATCTATCGGATTTGGGAATGGGTGGCTATTCAAGCCCCAGTCGCCGGGGATAGGTGCCTGGCTGGCGGCAGTGGACCACTTTGTGAAACTTCTGGAGGTACGCAATGGGAAATCGTACCTGACGTAATGCTTGATCTAACCCAGACCGTGCATAAAATTACCATCGGCACCGGCACCCATCCGACCAATACAAGCATATACAATACTTTGGTTGCCAATAATACGATTCTAACGAATTTATGCGGGACACGTCCCATCTCGACCATTAATGGAACCGGCAACCCGTTCAATGGCGTGAATGGCTGTACGAATGATAATTATTTAAACGTATTTACTGGGCAAATCATCGTCGATCAAGCGGGAACGTACACTTTTTCAATCGATGGCGACGACGCGGTTGAGTTGCAAATTGATGGCACAGTAGTCGCCTCCTGGTATGGAGGCCACGGTGTATGCAACTGCACGAGCCATTCGGGTTCGATCTACTTATCCGCCGGAGTCCATACCTTGCTTTTTCGGCACGAAGAAGCAACCGGCGGTGATTCTTACTCTCTCAAATGGCAGCGTACCGTTCCTGCATCACAAAGGACCGACTACACGGTTCGGGTCAAGGCTTGCGATGCCAATATTGGACTTGAGACGAGCTGCAAAGAGTATCCAAGCGGTTACTATAAACCAACCGGTTTGCTGCATAACTACGGCGAAACCGATCGGATGCTCTTCGGGTTGATCACCGGTTCTTCGACCCACCCTTACAACATGGCGGGCGGGGTGCTGCGCAAGAATATCGAAAGCTTCCAGAATGAAGTCAATCCAGCCACCGGACAGTTCACCGATCTGGTGGGCATTGTCCGCACGATTAATCGGTTGCGGATTACGGATTTCAACACGAGTCGACAGTACAGTGGTGGCTGGCTGGCCAGCGCCCCGATGTCGTCTTCAAGCAGCAAGTTCCCTGACTGGGGCAATCCGATTGGGGAGATGATGTATGAAAGCCTGCGTTATTTCTCGGGCAAAACCGCGCCAACCTCCGCTTTCATGCCGACGCTGACCAGCGGTATGGAGCGAGTACTGCTGCGTGATTATGTCGGTGATCAATATATTTATCTACCCGCGCCGACCTGGACAGACCCCTACGCCACAAGGCCCTATTGTTCGGCTGGGGCGCAATTGGTGATCAGCGACATCAATCCCTCCTACGATACGCAACAAGTGCCGGGCAGTTACTTTAACAGCTTTAGCGGCGACATCAGCGGACTGAATGTCGCTTCTGAAGCCGATGCGATTTGGGCAGCGGAAAATGGCGGTTCAAGTCAGCACTTCATCGGTCAGTCGGGAGCAGTATATGACGGCGCGCCTACCGTCAAGACGGTAACCAGCTTGGGGAATATTCGTGGTTTGGCGCCTTCGGAACCCACCAAGGAAGGCGGTTATTACTCGGCGAGCATTGCCCGGTACGCCTATCAGAATGATCTGCGCGCCGATTTGGGAGGCCAACAGAACATTCAAAGCTTCTCGGTGGCGCTGGCCTCTCCCTTGCCTCGCATTGAGATTCCGGTGGGCGACGGTCATCGCATCACTTTGGTGCCTTTTGCCAAGTCCGTCGGCGGCGGATACGGGATTATCGCCGATCAAGGGCAGTTCCAGCCCACGAACACCATTGTGGACTTTTTTGTCGAGACCTTCGCGAACACCGATACCGCCGGTTCAGATGAAGACTCTACGGTCAACGAGGGGCGTCCCTATGTGAAGTTCCGCATCAACTATGAAGACGTGGAGCAGGGCGCCGATCATGATATGGATGCGATTTCGGTCTATGAAGCCAAGGTCAATGCGGATAATACGCTGACCGTAAGTTTATTGTCCGAGGTTGCGTCAGGTTCGATCATTCAGCATATGGGCTATGTGATCTCCGGCACGACAGCGGATGGGTCCTATCTGGATGTCCGAGATACGGACACCGGCACAGGCAGTGATCCTGTTTACTTCCTCAACACGCCGACAGTCCCCCTCTTATGGTCCGGCGCCTGCGCGGTTGCTTCGCCGCCCGCAGCATGCAGTCCGTTGCCCTTGACATCTAGCCGCACCTTCACGCCCAGCAACACGGGAGGCGCGACTTTATTGAAAGATCCGCTCTGGTACGCGGCCAAGTATGGTTCCGATGGCAATGCTGGATTGGCGCAAGGGGAAAAGTCGCCGAACTATTTTCTAGTGACCAATGCCAGTACCCTGCAAGGGCAACTGGAAGGCGCATTCCAAGCGATCATAGGCGTGACCACGTCAGCCGCAGCGGTCGCGACCAACTCGACTCAGTTGAATGATGGCACGGTGCTTTATCAAGCGCGTTTCAATAGCGATGACTGGACGGGTGAATTGCGCGCCTTTTCAGCTACGGACGTCTTGTCCGGCATCGGTGCGGCGATGCCGCTGTGGGATGCGGGCGATCGGATTCCAACGCCCAGCAGCCGCAACATCTTCACGGCCAATGTTGATCCGAACGCCAACCCGCAAGGTGTGCTCTTCACGACGACGGGTCTGGATAGCACGCAAATGGCGGCTTTGAACATTGATCCCAGTAATTCGCCGAATGCGGATGGATTGGGGACCGCCCGGCTCAATTGGTTGCGTGGCGATGCCAGCCAAGAGCAGAAGAATGGTGGTCCATTCCGCAATCGGAGTCGGGCTTTAGGCGATATCGTCAACTTCAATCCGGTCTTGGTCAGAGCCGACTACTTCGGTTATGAGCGCCTGTCTAGTGGCGTGGGCGGTAGCACCTACCTGGATTTTTACAATAATAATCGGACCAACCGCCGCCCCATGGTGTACGTTGGGGCTAACGATGGGATGTTGCATGCCTTCGATGCCAGCATTGATGGCGATGCCATGGATGGCGAGGAGCTGTTTGCCTATGTGCCAAAGCTACTAATTCCAGAGCTCAATAAATTGACGCATCCCGACTATGCGCATCATTACTATGTTGACGGTCAAGCCTTCGCGGGTGATGCCTATCTGAATAATAGTAATTCTTATGCGGCTACGGGTTGGAATACGGTATTGGTCGCAACGCTGGGCGCCGGTGGACGTGGCGTGTTTGCCCTGGATGTGACCGATCCCGATGCCTTTAACACAGATAAGGTGTTGTGGGAGTTTACCGATCCCGATCTGGGTTTTGTCATGGGCGAGCCGCAAGTGGTGCGCATGGCCAATGGGCAATGGGCCGCCGTATTTGGCAATGGCTATAACAGCGATTCACAACAGGCATTTCTGTTTATCGTGGACCTGGAAACCGGCGACCTCATCAAAAAGATTCCTACTGGCGCAGGTTCAAGCGCCGCACCCAATGGACTGGCGCCCCCCGCGTTGCTGCCGGATAGCACCGGTACAGTCATTGCGGCGTATGCCGGCGACATGCTGGGTAATCTTTGGAAATTTGATCTATCGGACACCAGTGCGGGCGCTACGTCTGGCTCCGGCTGGGTTTCAGCGTTTACGCCCGGCCCCACGCCTGAACCCTTGTTTACTGCGGTCAGTCGGGACGGCGAACAGCAACCGATTACGGCCCGCCCGGAAATCATCGCCCATCCTGATGGGGGCTATCTGATTTTATTCGGAACCGGGCGCTACTTTGCCGCAGGCGATAACGAAATTAAAAGGGATCTGACGGGAAACATTATTGAACCTGTGCAAAGCTTGTATGGCGTCAGAGATAATGACACTCGGGTCGTCATCAATAGCGCCAACCGCGCCACGGTACTGCAAAAGCAGTCGATTATCGCGGAACCGTTCATCAGCAATCTGGATCGCAGTACGCGCGTGTTCAGTAACGAAACGGTGGACTGGACGACTAAAGAGGGTTGGTTCGTGGATTTGATATCTCCTGTCAATGGCAGAGAAGGTGAGCGCGTCACATTGCGACCGATTATCCGCCGTGATCGCGTCATTTTCACCTCCCGGATCCCTTCAGAAGACCCGTGTGTGTTCGGCGGGGGGGGCTGGGTAATGGAGATCGACGCGCTCTCCGGCGGTCGTTTGAATCGCGCCGTCTTTGACACCAATGAAGATAGCATCTTCGACGAAGACGATTTTGTGACTGTCCAGGTTACGGATGAGAATGGCAATACCGAAACCGTATTGGCTCCGGTGAGCGGACTGCAAGTAATGGGTATTCCGGCG
>JAGRHK010000429.1 GCA_020444985.1 Candidatus Competibacteraceae bacterium | reverse complement strand
CATCGCTGTTGCCGAGGGTTGATTGCGCTCACCAATGACGATAACGCCAACCTAGCCATCGCTATCGCCGCCCGGTTGCTGGCGCCTCGCCTGACGACGCTGTGTCGCGTCGAGACCCTGGAAACCGCCGCTAACATGGCCTCCTTTGGCACCCGGCACATTATCAATCCCTTTGATAAATTTGGCCGTTATCTAGCGTTAGCGCTGCATGCGCCCGCCGCCTACCACCTGCTGGAATGGCTGACAGCGGTTCCAGGCACGAAGGTGGAACCGCATCGCGACCCGCCGCGCGGTCACTGGGTATTATGTGGTTATGGGCGGTTTGGCAAGGTGCTGGTTTCAGCGCTGGAACAGGAAAACATTCCGATCACGATCATTGACCATGACCCGCCACTGGAATCCGATCACCGGCATTGGGTGCGCGGCGATGGCAGCAGCGCAACGGCATTGCTGGAAGCCGGTATTCAGCAGGCAGTCGGCATTGTGGCCTCAACGCATGATGATGTGAACAATCTGTCTATTGTGGTTACCGCCCGGAAGCTGAATGCCCGGTTGTTCGTGGTGCTGCGGCAGAACTTGCAGGCGCATCAGGCGCTATTTGACGCTTTTGAATCGGATTTCACCGTGGTGCCCAGCCAGATCATTGCCCGTGAGTGTCTGGCGGTTCTCACGACGCCGCTACTGGCGCCATTTCTATGGCAGATCAAGCAGCGGGGGGAATCCTGGGCCAGCACTCTGTTGGATCAGTTGACTGACCGCTTCGGCTGGGAAGCGCCTACAGTATGGAGCGTGCGCATTGATGCCGCGCAAGCGCCGGCATTGCTGAAATGGTTGAAACTATCCCGCGTTCCGATGCCGCTGGGCGATTTGTTACGTAATCCGCATGACCGCACCCAGGAACTCGGGTGCCGGGTGCTTTATCTGGCGCGTGAAGATGATACGACGGTCATGTTGCCACACCGGCATACCACAACTCAGGCAGGCGACCAGTTATTATTAGTGGGTAGCCGCGAGGCGCGCGGCCATCTGGCATTGACGCTGAATAACGAAAACACGCTGGAATATGCGCTGTGTGGCCGGGAGATACCCGGCGGCTGGGTTTGGGAACAACTCGCCCGGTTTCATGCCCGCAAGCTGGATTCGCGTTGAGTATTTTGCAATATGCATCCGACCATTTGCGGATGTCCCGGTGGCGCTGGCGCTGTATGCCTCAATGCCTGGTTTGGCCGCTGCCGTTCATGAATCTGACGATTTTGCACGGTAGACCACGAACTGGCCGCCGCCCGCTTCCTGGGCCGAGCGTAACGCTTGATGCGCGGCTTCCAGCAATTGTTCGCCTGATTGACAATCTGCTAACCCCGTTTCTGGATACGTTCCCAACCCAACGGAAATCGTGACCTGTAAATTCTGGCCTCTTTCAGTCACTGGTTCCCAGCCGCGAATCTGTTCCATCAACTGCTTAATAAAATTACATGCATCCCTGATCCCACGCGTCGGCAATACCAGCGCAAAGGCATCGTCCTGATAACGAGCTGTTATATCCTGACGCCGGATACTGCTCCTGAGCAACCGCGCTAAGGCAACCAGCACCTGGTCGCCGACGCCATGACCACAGGATTTATTGATTTTTTTAAGATCATCTACATCCAGCAATGCCACGCTCAGCGGCCAGTTTTGCTTCTTGGCAGCCGTCAACTCCTGTTGCAATCGATCGTTGAGGCGGAATTGATTCAACAAACCGGTCAGCGCGTCGAAGGCATATTGCCCGGTCGACGGCCGAATCGTCGCGTCACGTTGTGAACGCAGATTACGGGCGCTGGCCAGAGTTGGAATCAAGGGTAATTGATTCGGCAGCGCTGCTGGGTGGGAAGGTTCCACAGACACGGTTTTACGGTTAATACGCTCGGGCCAGCGCTGAACGCTGCGAATATCGAGCGCTTCCCGGGCTTGGTCCAGAATCCCGGCGATTTGCGCCGCATCCAGCGCTTTAATTTGGAACAGGGCGGCGATTTCCGGGAATTTGGCGCCAACCTGTTCCAGGATCTCCAGGTAATGATCGGTATTCAATCCGAACCACGCTTGAGCCAACTCCGCGACTTCTGGAGAATGTTGCCAATCATGCGGTCGGGTCCAAATATCGGCGATGTGCATCGCCAGCGCCACGGATTGCACCAGAGTCTGGTAGCGATCGGGCGCATCGCTGCCATTCGGATTCAGGCTGCCCGCCGTGGCGACTGTCAAATACTCCGGCAAGCGCCAGTGCTGCATAAGCCATGCACCCACCGCTGCGTGATCGTCTCCCAGCCGTTCTCGCTCCAGTTCAGCCAACCGCTGGTAATTCAGCACGGCGGTTGTTCCCTCCAGATGTTCGGTGGCTTCTTTCAACAAAGGGCCATAAGACTCAGGCAGGATCATTGACAGAGCCAAGACGCCAATACCCTGAAGCAACCCCGCCAGGAACAATTCCTCAAGATTCTTCATGGATAGCCGGTTGCCCAGAATTCGGCAGGCGGTCGCCGTCATCAGCGAG
>JAGRHK010000428.1 GCA_020444985.1 Candidatus Competibacteraceae bacterium | reverse complement strand
CGCTGCCGATTTTTGCTGAAATTCCGCATCACCTACCGCCAACACTTCATCAATAATCAATACCTCCGGTTGTGCATCAGTCGCCACGGCAAAACCCAGACGCGCCACCATGCCGCTGGAGTAGGTGCGCACCGGGGCATCAATGAAATCGCCAATTCCCGAGAAATCGACGATGCGCTCAAGACGCTGCGCCATGTCTCGGCGGCTGAAGCCCAGGACTGCGCCATTCAGGAACACATTCTCGCGACCGGTCATTTCGTAATCGAAACCCGCGCCCAATTCCAGCAGCGGCGCAACCCGGCCGCGCAGGCGCACGCGGCCCTGAGTAGGACGAATGACCTGGGCAATGACCTTGAGCAACGTACTTTTGCCCGCGCCATTGGGACCGATAATTCCCACCGTTTCACCCTGATCGATTGAGAAACTCATATTATTCAATGCATTGAAGTCAGAATAACGGACGCCGCGCCGTTGCAGCCAGCGAATGGCGTATTCCTGAAAAGTAGGAATGCGCTCATGCGGGATGCGGAAACGCACCGTAACCTGGTCGAGCTGAATCATCGGCATGTTCATGGTTAAAGCCGATAAGCCAATTGATCGGCCTTGCGGGTGAACACCGTCCAGCCGGCCAGCAGGGTGAGCAAAGCCAGCGCGGCAGCCGCGCCGATCAGGCCGACATCGGGAATCGCGTTGTTGTAGATCGGCATCCGAAACAGTTGAATCAGCAAGAAAAAAGGATTCAGAATCATCCATGCGCCAAGCGTTTCCGGCAACACCGAGGGCGGATACATGATCGGCGTCAGAAAGAAACCGGCCTGCACCAGAATCTGGTAAATATCGATGGAATCGTTGAAAAATACCGAGGCAGTGGACAACAGCAGAGCCAGACCCAGGGTAAAGACCACCAGAATGAGAATGCAGGCTGGGAGAAACAGCCAGCTCGCAGTCACCGGATGGTTGAGAAACCACACAATAAGCGCTAGGGGCAAAATCGAGACCAGAAAGTTGACCAGACCGTTGCCGACGACCGCCACGACATAGGTCGTGCGTGGGATGTAGATGCGTTTCAGCAGACTGCTGCCCGTCGCCATGACGCCCATGGCATATTGGGTCGTCTGCGTGATGAAACTCCACGCCAGCAAGCCGCTGAGCAGATAGACCGGGTAATGAGGCAGCGCCGATTTGAACATCGCCCCGAAGGCGACGGCCAGCACAATGGTTTGCAGCAAAGGATTCAGCAGCATCCAGAAAATACCAAGCGCCGAGCGCTTGTAACGGTTTTTCAGGATGTTGCCGATCATCAGGTAGACCAGGTCTCGATAGCGCAGGAGCTGGACGAACTCGTCCACAAAAGGCGGTAGCCTTTGCGCGGAGTCATAAACAAATGGAGGCTGTTCAGCCATGAGGTTCCTCCAGCAGGCGTCGGTAAACAGCAACGGTTTCTTCCACGCAACGTTTCCAGGAAAAGCGTCCGGCCTGCTCCAAGCCACGAGGGCGAGCCGCCGCGCGCCACAGATCGTCGCTGAGCAAGCGCTCCAACCCGGCAGTCAGGTCGTCGATATCCTCGGGATCAATCAACAGCGCCGCGTCGCCCGCGACCTGGGGCAGCGAGGAACGGTGCGAAGAGAGCGCCGGTATGCCGCTGGCCATCGCTTCGAGCAGCGGTAACCCAAAACCTTCGTAAAGCGAAGGATAAGCAAAAGCATGCGCGCCCGCATACAAGGCGGGCAGATCCGCTTGTGGCACGTAGCCCAGCCGACGAAGTTGGCCGATGCGCTCCAGCGGCGCCAGATGCCGTTCCAACTCGGCATTCAGCCAACCCCTGTCTCCGACCAGCACCAGAGGATGGCGCGCGCGTAGCGCTTCCGGCAAACGCGCATAAGCGATGAGCAGCCTCGGCAAATTCTTGCGCGGCTCCAGGGTCGATACCGCCAGCAAGTAGGCCAGTCCATCCAGATGGTAGCGATTGAGCGCCAACTGCAATGTCGTCATTTCGCGTGGATGAAAAATTGGGTCAACGCCTAGTGGCACGTCGACCACTTTGTCCGCCGGTACGCCAAGAATGTCGATGATCTCCTGGCGAATGAATTGGGAATCACAAATGATGGCAGTGGCTTGCGCCAGGGTGCGCGGCATATTGCGCTCCATGAATAGGATGCGCTCGCGGGGATGATGCTGCGGGTAGTGTAGATAGGACAGGTCGTGAATGGTGGCGATGGCGGGTCCGTCGAAGGGTAGCAGAATGTAGTTGGGGGAATGCAGCAGGTAATGCTTCAATGCCCGGGTTTGCCAAAGAAACGCACGACTGCGCACGGCGCCGTAAAGGTTCAACGCGAGCGGCTTGAAGGGAATCCAGCGGCGAATGCGGGCAATCGGCCGGTTCGCGGCCAATACCTGTTCGGGATCATCGATCCAACGGTACGCCGAATAGAAGCGAGTTTCTTCGATCGCCGGATGCGCGCGCAATCCTCGGGCCAGTCGCAACGCATATTGGCCGATGCCGGTCAGGGGGTGCGTAATGGCATCGACGTTC
>JAGRHK010000427.1 GCA_020444985.1 Candidatus Competibacteraceae bacterium | reverse complement strand
CAATCCGTAACTCAAACCCAGCAGCACGATAAGATCGATGAGCAGCAGCGCCGGCCAGTTGCCGGAACCAGTGGAGTAAATCGCGCCCAGAGTGAAAGTGAGTCCGATCAGCAATAAGCCGCCCAGCAGCTCCAGGCTGAAACGGCTCCAGATCAGCGCCGGATGTGTACGTTTCAGCCACCGCCCGCCCCCAAAGCTGGCGAGTATGAGGATGCTCAACAGGATGGCCAGTTTTTCCAGCGTGAACGCGAAGAAGGTTCGCGCGAGCATGACCAGGCCGGCCATGACGCTGATCGCGCCGAAAATCAGAAACCAGCGGCCCAGTGAGCGCCAGTCCCAACCCGCGACAGGATAGCGTTCGCTCAATTGCGCATACGTTGTTTCATCCAATAATCCTTCGCGCAACAAGGCGTCCAGTTCCCGGCGAATCCGGCGATGGCGGGAAAGCGGATTCATGGGCGTCGCTCCAGGGAAACGCGACCCCACCGTTCGCAGGCGAAGCCAAAGACCATGGCCAATGCGCCCGCCAGCAGGAAGAAGATCCCAGCGGACAGCCGGTCCCAGAACTGTTCAAAGAATCGAGTATAGAGGTCGATCGCCAGGAACACGATGCCAAAGCCGGTGAAGCGGGCGTCGTGGAGCCAGGCGCCAACGACGATTTGCGCGATGCCGGCGGCGGTGAAGATCAACACCCAATCCAATGGTTGGCCAAACAGGCTCAGAAACCACAGCGACAGGTTCAGATACAACAGGCCAAAAATCAGATACAACGCGCCAAACCCAACATAGCGCCGCAGCAGACCGCTTTCCAGCCGGCGTTCATGCCAGACGCCAAGGACAATCGCCGCCAGCGCTACGCCCGCCATCAGGCGTTCGTCCTGGATATCGGCAAAATAAGCGCCGTGTCCACCGTAAGCATGCCATGCCCCAACGCCGTGGAAAAATAGCAATAACCCCAACAGCAGCGGCCAACGCAACCGGTAACGATAAGCCGTCAGGACGGCCAGCACGCTGGTGAGTAACATGAGGATGGGAACCGCCTGATCCTCGCCTTCGCCACCACCAGCGACGTACAGCGCGACCAGGGTTCCAAAGGCTGCCGCCAGACTAGCGGTAATCAGCACCGCGCCGGTAAAGGGATGACGCTGCCGGGGATCAGTGGCCATCCGAATGCCGAAATACCCTAATCCTGCGCCAACGCCGCCCAACAGCACGGCGGCCACGGCTGCGGATTGGGTCATCATGGCGATGAAGACGAGCACCGCCAATCCCAACTGGAAAAGAGCGAACAGGCCAAGCCACTTGAGCAACGCTGTCAGGAATCGTCCCTGCGTTTCGTAGCGCGGCAACAGCGTGTCCCGCAGGGAACGGTCGATCAAGCCCTGCTGATGCCAGTCGATGATTTCACGAACCAGTACGTCGCGGTTGATAAGGCGCATAGCGGATGTCCATGTATCGTTTTCAATTGCATTTCCGGTTAAAGTGGCTGTCCACGCAAGGGCAAACCGACTCGGCAATCTTTGGAGAGCATAATGGAATTTTTGAGTGAGTACGGACTGTTTCTGGCCAAGGCCGTGACCATTGTAGCGGCGGTGCTGATCATCGTGGGCGGCATCGTCGCCTTGATTGCCCGTTCCAGCGGTCAGCCTGAAGCTCAGGGACGACTGGATATTCGCCATCTTAATGAAAATTATGACCGCATGGCGCTGGCGCTCAAATCCGCCATTTTGCCTAAAAAGGCGCTCAAGCAGCTCCACAAGGAACGCAAGGCGCATGAGAAACAGCGGGAAAAGACCGAGCGACGGCGCGTGTTCGTGCTGAATTTTCACGGCGACATCCGCGCGGCGGCGGTGACCTCGCTGCGGGAAGAAGTGACGGCGGTGTTGACTACGGCGCAACCCGAGGATGAAGTCCTGGTGCGGCTGGAAAGCGCGGGCGGGCTGGTGCATGGTTACGGGCTGGCGGCAGCGCAATTGCTGCGCATCCACGACCGGCAGATCAAGCTGACCGTCGCCGTGGACAAGGTCGCGGCCAGCGGCGGCTACATGATGGCCTGCGTCGCAGACCGGATTATCGCCGCACCGTTCGCCATTCTCGGCTCCATCGGCGTCATCGCCCAGGTACCGAATTTCAACCGTCTGCTCAAGAAGCATGATGTCGACTTCGAACAGTTCATGGCCGGCGAACACAAGCGCACCGTGACGCTGTTTGGCGAAAATACTGACAAGGGACGGCAGAAATTCCAGGAAGAGATTGAAGACATCCATGCCTTGTTCAAGGACTTCGTCAAAAATCATCGGCCACAGATCGATTTGGATCGGGTGGCGACCGGCGAGCACTGGTTCGGCGCGCGGGCGCTGGATTGCCGCCTGGTCGACGAACTGCGCACCAGCGATGATTATTTGCTGGACGCCAGCGCTGAAGCCGATCTCTATGAAATCATCTACACAGGCAAGAAGCCGTGGCTGGCGCGGCTGCTGGCGCAAACCGGCGAAACGTTGGGGCGATTTTGATGGATAAACGCGCTTACGCG
>JAGRHK010000426.1 GCA_020444985.1 Candidatus Competibacteraceae bacterium | reverse complement strand
TCGCGGTTGCGCTGCGTCGTGGCCGCCGCCGGGAAATGATGCGCATTGCCTGGCGTGACTTGGCCGGATTGGCAGAATTAACGGAAACGCTGGGCGATCTGACCGACCTGGCGGATGCCGCAGTCAATGCGGCGCTCGCGCGGCTGTATGCCTGGCAATGTCAACAGCGTTATGGCGCACCGTGTGATTCCCAGGGCCAAGCGCAGCAACTGGTGGTGCTGGGCATGGGCAAGCTGGGGGGGCGCGAACTGAATTTCTCCTCCGATATCGATTTGATTTTGACCTATCCAGAGCAAGGGCAGACCCAGGGTCCCCGCGTGGTCAGCAATGAAGAATTCTTCCGCCGGCTCGGTCAGCGTTTGAACAAGGTATTAGCGGAAATTACCGCCGAAGGTTTCGTCTTCCGGGTCGATTTGCGCTTGCGCCCCTTCGGCGACTCCGGACCGTTGGCCGTATCGTTCGCCGCCTTCGAGGATTACTACCAGAATCATGGCCGGGACTGGGAACGCTATGCCATGATCAAGGCACGGGTGATCGCGGGCGATCAGAACGCGGGCGATCTCCTGTTGACGACATTGCGCCCATTCGTTTACCGCCGCTATCTGGATTACAATGCCTTTGAAGCATTGCGTGGCATGAAAATCCTGATTGCTCAGGAGGTTGAGCGTAAGGGGATGCAGCGCAACATCAAACTGGGGCCGGGCGGGATTCGCGAAATTGAATTCATTGGTCAGGCGTTTCAGCTCATCTACGGCGGCCGTGAACCGGCTTTGCGGGAGCGCGGCATTCTAACCGTGCTGGATACGCTGGCGGTGAGCGGTCGTTTGCCAGCGGCGACTGTCAGGAATCTCAAGGAAGCTTACCGATTTCTACGCAGAGTGGAAAACCGGTTGCAAGCTTGGGCGGACCGCCAGACGCATGATCTCCCCGAAGAAGGATTAGCAAAAGCGCGATTGGCCTACGCCATGGATTATCCCGACTGGGCGGCTTTTACCCAGGCATTGATGCAGCATATCGAGCAGGTCAGCTATCAATTCGCCCAAGTGTTTGGCGATGGCGGTGAGGCGTCTTCTGGAACAAGCCGCGCCCATTGGGCCGAACTGTGGCAGGATAATCCCGATGCGGAGTCCGCTCTGCGCTTGCTGACGGAACGGGGGTTCGAGGAACCGGATGCCGCCTGGAATCGATTACAGGCATTACGCAGCAGCTTCAGCTACCGAACCATGAGTCCGCGTGGCCGCGCACGGCTCGACGCGTTGATGCCGAATGTGCTGGAAACCGCAGCACATGCGCCACAGCCGACGGTTACCCTGGAGCGCCTCCTGCAACTGTTGGAAGCGGTTGCGCGCCGTTCGGTGTATCTGGCGCTGTTGGCGGACCATCCCCAAGCGCTGGCGCAGCTCGCCAAGCTCTGCGCCGCCAGCAGTTGGATCGCCCGGCATCTGACCCGCTATCCGCTGCTGCTCGACGATTTGCTCAATCCCGCGACGTTGTATGCTCCCCTCGACCGGGGACAACTGGCGCTGGAGCTGAATCAACAACTCCAGCAAGCGCCAGCGAACGATGAAGAAGAGCAACTCAACGCGCTGCGTTATTTCAAACAGGCGCAAGTATTGCGAGTTGCCGCCGCCGATGTCAGCGGCGCCATGCCGTTGATGATGGTCAGCGACCATTTGACCGAGATCGCCGAAACGTTGTTGCGCAAGGTGCTGGAATTAGCCTGGGCGCATCTCAGTCCCCGTTTTGGGCAGCCTCGTTGCCGGGTTGCCGGCGTAGAGCGGGACGCGCAATTCGCAATCATCGCCTATGGCAAGCTCGGTGGCATCGAACTGAATTACGGTTCCGACCTGGATTTGGTATTTCTGCATGACAGCGTCGGCGACGCGCAGTTGACGAGCGGGCCGCGCCAAATCGACAACGCTGCCTTTTTCACTAAACTGCTCCAGCGCATTCTGCACTTGTTAACGACCCGCACCGGCGCCGGCGATCTGTACGAGGTGGATACCCGTCTGCGACCCAGTGGTCGCGCCGGATTGCTGGTCAGTTCCTTCGAGGCCTTTACCGAATACCAGCGCAGTCAAGCCTGGACTTGGGAGCATCAGGCGTTGTTGCGCACGCGGGTTGTGGCCGGGCCGGCGGCGCTGGCTGAGCGCTTCGCAGCGATCCGTCGGGAAATTTTGCAGCAGGAGCGCGATCCGGTCGCGTTGCGTCAGGAAGTCCGCGACATGCGCGAACGCATGCGCACGGAACTGGACGCCAGTACGAAGGAACACTTCGATCTCAAGCAGGGACGAGGCGGCATCGCCGATATTGAATTTATCGTGCAATATGCGGTGCTGGCGAATGCTTGGCGCTGGCCCGATTTACTGATCTTTACCGATAATATTCGGCAGATCGATGGGTTGGCGCGTTTTGGCGTGCTCTCGATTGCCGATGCCGTGCGCTTACGCCATGCTTATCGGGTGTTACGACGGCGCATTCACCAACTCAAGCTACAAGAATGTCCGGCGCTGATTCCCCGGACTGAAGTGAGC
>JAGRHK010000425.1 GCA_020444985.1 Candidatus Competibacteraceae bacterium | reverse complement strand
GTATAGATCACCGGTCGCCTTAATCATGCCTTTCATGCTGGCCAGATTTTGCTCCATGAACTGCGCTCGTTCCTGAAAATGCTCCAGCGCGGTTTCATCCTGATCACGCATTTCCTGCTTGGCTTTGAACATCATCGCATGATGGGCATCCTGGGCAGCCAGGAAGCCTTTCCAGGCGGTTTCCTGTTCGGGTTTCAGCTTGAGGCGCGCTTCCAGCAATTCCATCCGTTCAGCGTGGTATTGTTGCATCATAGCATGACGCTGACCGTATCCGCCGCCATGATGACCGCTGCCCTTCATCATCGGGCAATCACCGCCGCCGCCCTTCATCGAGCCGTGACCACCCCAGGGACCTGCAAAAGCGACTGTCGTCAAGCCGAGTCCGGCGGCAATAGCAGCGGCTAACAAGGTTTTCGATGATTTCATGATTGAACTCCTTGGTTTCTCGTTGAAGATGGGCTTATTAGACGCCTTTCTTGTAACCAGGGTTTTTCCGAAAGGGGAATTTTGTAGCGAATTGTATCAAGGTCAATTGCTCGACCTGCGTTATCTTTGGCATATTCAATCTTCAATGATTTTGGATAACATGCGTCCATGAGCGACCATCTTCTTATCGTCGACGACGACTTGGGCCTGCGCGAGTTGCTGGGCGATTACCTGAGCCGCAATGGTTTTCGGGTGAGCAGCGTGGCGGATGGACGCGGCCTGTGGGCCGCATTGGATCAGGACGCGGTGGATCTGATTATTCTCGACTTGATGCTGCCCGGCGACGACGGATTGACGCTATGCCGCAACCTGCGCGCGCGGTCGCGCATGCCGATTATCATGTTGACGGCGCGGGGCGACGATACTGATCGCATCATCGGTCTGGAAATGGGCGCGGATGACTATCTGCCCAAACCGTTTAATCCTCGCGAGTTGCTGGCGCGCATCAAGGGCGTTCTGCGCCGGGTGCGCGATCCTCTGGGCGATCCGGGCGAGGCGAAGCGTTTTCATTTTGCCGGCTGGACTCTGGAGGTGGCGGCTCGACAACTGGTTGCTCCGGATAGCGTGCTGGTTCCCCTGAGCGCCAGCGAGTATCGTCTGTTGCGTGTGTTCCTGGAACGACCACAGCGGGTGTTGAGCCGCGATCAGTTGCTGGATTTGACTCAGGGCCGTGAAGCAGCGCCCTTTGATCGCAGCATTGACGTGCAGGTCAGCCGCTTGCGACGGCGCTTGCGCGACGATCCCCGCGAGGCGACGATTATCAAGACGCTGCGCAACGAGGGTTATCTGCTGACCGTCCCGGTCCATGCGGAATATTGATGCGTCTGCTGCCCCAATCGCTGTTTGGTCGCCTGGCGCTGTTTTTGACCGGTGGCTTGATCGTTGCCCAATTGCTCAGCGCGGCCATTCTGTTGCAGGACCGCGATCAAGCGCTTTACCACGCGATCGGCGGGCATGTCGCGCAGCGCATTGCCGCCATCGTCAAGTTGCTGGATACCCTGGATGAGACGGAGCGTCGGCGTTTGGCCACGGCGCTGGATCTGCCGCCGACCCATCTCAGTCTGGATTTACCCTGGTCCGACGAATCGGTGACGGACGAACGCTATCAAACCGTGCTGTTTCGCACTCTGCTGCGCCGGCAACTGGGGCTAAAGCGTTCTTTTCAGGTCATTATTACCGATAAATTACCGCCCCCGCCTCCGCCGCCGCCTCGCATCGACCGGCCTTCCCGATTTGACCCGGATTCACCCCCTCCCCGCCGCGAGTGGAGTGAACGAGCACATCGTTGGCGCATGCACGCCATGATGCTGGGTCTGCGCAATTTTGTGGTGCAAGTGCAGTTAAGCGATGGGGCGACTGCGACTTTTCAGCAAGTCCTGCCGGAAGATGTGATCGCCTGGCCGGCGCGTTTATTACTGATCCTGCTGATTTTGCTGGTCTCGGTCGTGGCGCTGGCGGCGCTGGCGGTGCGCGCCCTGACCCGTCCTCTCAGCGTGTTGGCTGATGCCGCGACGGAACTGGGCCGCGATATCCGCCGTCCGCCGTTGGCTGAAACAGGACCGCTGGAGGTCCGCCGCGCCGCGCAAGCGTTTAACACTATGCAGGAGCGGCTGATTCGCTATCTGGAAGATCGTAATCGCATCCTGGCTGCGGTTTCCCATGACCTCAAGACGCCGATTACCCGCTTGCGCCTGCGCACCGAGTTGCTGGAGGATGCGCCGTTGCAGGCGAAATTTCAGACTGATCTCGATGAGATGCAACGCATGGTGCAGACTTCGCTGGATTTTCTGCGCGGGGGCGAGGATTCCGAACCGATGGCGGCGGTGGATGTGAATGCGTTGCTGGATTGTTTGCGCGAGGATGCTGAGGATACCGGTCAGCAGGTGCGCATCGACGGCGCGGTCGACCAGCCTTTACGTTGCCGACCGCTGGCATTGAAGCGCTGTTTAGCTAATCTGGTGGATAATGCACTGAAATATGGACAGTATCCTGAAATCAGGGTAGCCGATCATCCAGAGCGGTTGACGTTGACCGTGCGCGATCACGGCC
>JAGRHK010000424.1 GCA_020444985.1 Candidatus Competibacteraceae bacterium | reverse complement strand
GCGCCTGGTGGACGGCGTCCGGGCGCGGCGGCCTCGCCATCGCATCCCTCTCAGGCGCCAGTTAGTGAACCGGCGCCGGTTTCCAAGAGCGTTGGGCTTAATCCGCTGGAAGCGGCCGCCGAGCCGTTGCTTGGCCTGATCATGCGGCTCAAGAATACTTCTTCGCATCCCAATCCCGAACAATTGCGGCAGCAGATGATTGAAGAAATCAAGGCCTTCACGGTCAATGCCCGCAATGCCGGAGTTCACGAAAAAACCGTGTTTCGCGCGCGCTATGTCCTCTGCACGACGTTGGATGAAGTGGTTTTGAACACCCCTTGGGGTCGGGCCAGCGAATGGAGCGAAAATAGTCTGCTGATCACCTTCCACAACGAAACCTGGGGCGGCGAGAAATTCTTCGAGTTACTGGACGCCATCATCCAGGATCCCCGGAAGAATCTTGATCTGCTGGAACTCATGTATTTGTGCCTGGCGTTCGGGTTTCAGGGTCGCTACCGATTGCTGGACAATGGCCGCAGCCGATTGGATGAGCAGCGCGAACGGACCTACAACGCTATTCGCACAGCCCGTGGCGAATTCGAGCGCGATCTGTCCCCCCACTGGCGCGGCACGGCTGAAGAACAGAATCCGCTGATCCGCTATGTACCGCTTTGGGTGGTAGCGGCGGTAGCAGCCACTCTGTTGCTGGCCGCCTATGCAATTTTCAGTTGGCTGCTCAACACCAACTCGGACCCGGTGTTCAACCAGTTGGCGGATATCCGCGACGAAACGGTGGCCATGGTCCAGCGTAACGGCGCGCCAGCGCCGCCGCCGCCCGTCAAGCCACGGGTGAAATCTGAACTCAACCGGGTATCGCAGGATCTGCGCACCTTTCTCGCGCCACAAATCAGCCAGGGCCAGGTCGCGGTGATTGAAGCAGCAGATCGCACCACGATTCGGATTCAGGGCGATGGATTATTCGACTCGGCCAGCGCGAATATCAAATCAGCCTACCTGCCGCTGTTGACGCAAATCGGCAAGGAGTTGAACACCGTGTCGGGCAAAGTGCTGGTGACCGGCCACACCGATAATCTGCCGATCCATACTTTGCAATTTCCATCCAACTGGTATCTATCCAAAGCGCGTGCGGATAGCGTGGTCAAACTACTGACAGCGGTCAGCGCCAATCCGGAGCGCTTTATCAGCGAAGGCCGCGCTGACACCGAACCGGTCGCGCCGAACAACACTCCCCAGGGCCGGGCGCAAAATCGCCGGGTCGACATCATCCTGCTGGCGCGGATCAACTAGGGGGAGGCCATGAGCAAATTCCTGGGATTTTTCAAAAGCAAGTGGTTTATCGGCATCACCGGTTTTCTAGCGGTCGCCGCGTTGATCTGGTACATCGGGCCACTGATTGCCATCGCGGGCCAGAGTCCTTTATCGTCGGATCTGGGCCGAGTATTCACCATCATGACCGTTGGCGGCGCCTACGGCCTGACACAATTGATTTATTACATCAATACCCTGCGCAGCAACCGCAATATGTTGGCCGATCTGGCAGGCCAGGCGGGCGGTCAGGCCGGCGCTCTGGCGGGCAGCGCCGGCGGCGCCAGTGGCGGCGAGCAGGCGGCGGCGCGCGAGGAGCAAATCCGCGCACAGCAGCGCAAGAAAGAGGAAGAAGCTGCGTCGGCGGAAGAAATTTCTACCCTTAAAGAAGGGTTGGATGAGGCGCTATCCACCCTCAAAAAAGCCCGATTGAGTGGTCAGAGCGGGCGCGGCCAGTATCTGTACCAACTCCCCTGGTACATCATCATTGGCCCGCCGGGTTCGGGTAAAACAACGGCGCTGATCAACTCCGGGCTTCGTTTCCCGCTGGGCGCGGGCAAGGTGCGCGGCGTGGGCGGCACCCGCAACTGCGATTGGTGGTTCACCGACGAAGCCGTGATGCTGGATACCGCCGGTCGCTATACCACCCAGGATAGTCACGAAGAAGTCGATCGCGCCGCTTGGCGCGGCTTTCTCGATCTGCTCAAGAAGCATCGCCGTCGTCGCCCCATCAACGGCGCATTCATCGCCATCAGCCTGTCCGATCTCATTCAGCAAAGCGAGGAGGAGCGCACGGCTCAGGCGCTGGCGATCAAGCAGCGTATCCAGGAACTGCACGAGCATTTTGGCATCCGCTTCCCGATCTACGTGTTATTCACCAAAACCGACCTGATCGCTGGCTTCATCGAGTTCTTCAACGATCTGGGCCAGGAAGAGCGCGCCCAGGTGTGGGGTATGACCCTGCCGATGGATGACCCGACTGAGTCGGAAGGCGTGGTCGAACATTTCAGCGCCGAGTTCGAGTTGCTCGAAAAGCGGCTGAATGATCGACTGGTCGAGCGGTTGCAGAACGAACGCGATCCGCAGCGCCGCGACCTGATCTACACGTTCCCGCAGCAGTTCGGCTCGCTGCGGCAGGTCGCCGACCGCTTTCTCAAAGAAGTATTCCGCCCCAGCCGCTACGAGGAACGGGTGCTGCTGCGCGGCGTGTATTTCACCAGCGGCACCCAG
>JAGRHK010000423.1 GCA_020444985.1 Candidatus Competibacteraceae bacterium | reverse complement strand
CTCATGACCGAAAATACATTCAAAGCCCTGGTTCTCACTCAGGAAGACAAGAAAACCATCGCTACGATCAAACAACTGACCATTGGCGATCTGCCCGAGGGCGATGTGCTGGTGGCGGTGGAATACTCCTCGCTCAATTATAAAGACGGCTTGGCGGTCACCGGTAAGGGCAAGATCGTGCGCCAGTTCCCCATGGTGCCGGGCATTGATCTGGCCGGTACGGTGCTGGAATCCAGTTCTTCGGACTATCAAATGGGTGACAAAGTCGTATTGACCGGCTGGAGTGTAGGCGAACGTTACTGGGGCGGTTATACGCAGAAAGCCCGCCTCCAGTCACGCTGGCTCGTGCCGCTGCCCACCGGCATGGATACCCAAACGGCGATGGCGATTGGCACCGCCGGCTTCACCGCCATGTTGTGCGTGATGGCGCTGGAAGAAGCGCACGTGAAGCCCGGTGGCGACAAACCCATCCTGGTCACCGGCGCCAGTGGCGGAGTGGGTAGCGTGGCGGTCGCGCTACTGGCCAAACTAGGCTATACGGTGCATGCCGTCAGCGGTCGTCCGGAAACGGAGAGCTATTTGCGCGAACTGGGCGCGACCGGTTTTATCAGCCGGGAGGAAATGACTCAGCCGCCCAAGCCGCTGGAAGCGCAGCGTTGGGCCGGGGCGGTAGACACGGTCGGTAGCACCATGCTGGCGCGGGTGCTGGCGGAAACCGACTACGGCGGGGCCGTAGCGGCTTGTGGTCTGGCCGGCGGCGCGGATTTGCCAACGACCGTCATGCCCTTCATTCTGCGCGACGTCAAATTGCTGGGCGTGGATTCGGTCATGTGTCCCCTGGCCCGACGCAAGCAAGCTTGGGAACGCCTGGTCCGCGATCTTCCCAGCCATGCTTTGCAGAACATCTCCCATGTTGCGTCGCTGGAAGAAGTGCCCCAATTGGCTGCGGACATCATCGCCGGTCGAGTGCGCGGTCGGACGGTTGTAGATCCCAACGCCTAGCGCCGGTAAAAAAATAACGCATTGATTGCGCCAATCCGCTTACCGGCCAGGATCGATAAGATAGCCAGTAAGCGGCTTCCGCAAGGAACCTCATTAATGCAGGAGCCTCTCCGAAACACAGGGCGATTGAGGAAGTTGGTTTTTGTACAGCTCCTTAACATCCCAGCCCTTGTTCATCGAACCACCCGGAAATCAACCGGGCGGGCGTCCGATCAAAATACACATTTTCCACCGTCACGCAGGTCCAACCCGGCGCGCCGAGTTCGCAGGGATCCATCGACTCGAATTCAGGAGCGCCCCAAGCCGGCTGGCGCTGTTTGAACCGTTCGCTGCACACATAGAACGGTACGCCCTGGTCGCGCGCCGCCAAAGCGAGAAGATAGGTGCCAGCCTTGTTGATCAGGCTGCCATCCGGTAAGCGGCTGTCCGCACCGACCACGACTGCATGGGCGCGCGCTACAAACAGGCCCATTTGCGCATCGGTAATCAGCGTGGTGGGAATATCCAGCGCACTCAGGCGCTCAGCCAGCCGGCGTCCTTCATAGAGCGGGCGGGATTCAGTCACGATGGCGCTCACGCCTTGCGCAGCCAGCCGGGTAAATACCCCCATGATGGTGGAGCTGAGACTGTGGGTCATGAGAACGCGCCCGGCGCCCAGGAAACGCGCCAGTTGTTCGGCTGCTTGCTCCGTAGCCTGCCGCGACTGTTCGATCAGATCGCGGCCCACCGCCGCAGCTATGCGACGCGCCTCGTCCAGAGGACGCGCATTGACCCGGGGGATGACAGTCATTTGCCAACATTCGACCAGATGGCGGATAGCAGCCATGCTGGGACGACATTCCGCCAGACGTTCGGCCCGCTCCAGAAGTGCGCAACGCCAATCCGAGGTAGAGGCTGCGGTGATCGTTAGTGCACTGTCAACCAGGAGGCGCAGACATGCCCGCGCTAATTCTGCGGCGCCCTGCGTCCGGTCATCCCGCACCTGCGCTAAACCTTGCTCAAACTGCAGGGGTTCTGGGCGGATCAACGCGGTGCAATCCAGAGGTATCGTCGTTGAATGACGTAGGCCAGCGTATAGCGTCCCGTTGCCATCGTTGACCAAGCCAGTCAATGTGTAATGCGAGTGATGTCGCCGCAATAAGCGCAATTTGGTGCCGGGAGAGAGACTCGAACTCTCACGGTATCGCTACCGGTGGATTTTGAGTCCACTGCGTCTACCATTCCGCCACCCCGGCACGGGAGGGAAGCCGGTAATTATAAGGATTTTCAGTCGTCCGGCAAGTCAGTGGCCGCATTTTTAAGTTAAAAAAGCGCAAGATCGCGGATACGTTGAATTTCATCCCGCAGTTTTGCCGCTTCCTCGAATTCCAGATCGCGGGCGTGGCGGTACATGGCTTGCTCCAATTGCTTGATCTTTTTCGCCAATGCCGCCGGGGAGGCGCGAACGTAAGTCGCGGTTTCCTCGGCAACCCCGGCTAATGGTTCCGCCGGGACCGGCGCGCCAGGGTAAGCGCCTTCCAGAATATCGGCAAT
>JAGRHK010000422.1 GCA_020444985.1 Candidatus Competibacteraceae bacterium | reverse complement strand
CGAATATCGTACTGCGCATCCCGTGACCTTGTGGCCTTTGGAGATCACCGAAGCGCACTACTTTGCGGGCAAGGAACCGGTCGCTGCGCTGGACTTGCCCGAGGCGCACAAAATCCGGGCGGGCATTCGTCTGCGCTTGCGCACGACCCAGCCCGGCCTGTCGTTCAGCAAACTGCCCCTGGAACGATTATCGCTTTATTTGCAAGGCAGCGATGCATTACCCATGCATCTATATGAACAACTGTTAGCGAATGTCGTGACCCTGGTGGCGCGGCCTGGCCAGCGACCCGCTCCCTGGCATGAGGTCATTCCCGGCCCGGCCATTCATCGCCAGGGCTTTGCACAAGATCAGGCGTTATTGCCCTACGTGCCGCCCTCCTTTCAAGGTTACCGCTTACTGCAGGAATATTTCGCCTTTCCGCAGCGCTATTTATTCGTGGAATTGCGTGGACTTGGCTCAGCGGCGCGCCGATGCTCCAGCGAAGAGTTGGAGATCCTGATTCTGCTCAATCGCGCCGACCCGGCCCTGGAAAACCGGGTCGCGGCAGAGAATTTTGTCCTGTTCTGCACCCCGGCGGTTAACCTCTTTCCCAAGCGCGCTGACCGCATCCATCTGGGTTCTCAGGTCGCCGAGCATCATGTCATCCCCGATCGCACCCGTCCAATGGACTTCGAGGTTTACCAAGTCAAAGGCGTTACCGGTATTGGCGCCGAAGGCGAGGAGCAGGAATTCCTGCCGTTTTATGCTCATTATGATCGGCTCAATCAGCGCAGCCAGCGCGCCTTCTATACCGTGCATCGTCTGCCCCGGTTGCTGTCCAGCCACCAGCGAAGAGCCGGACCGCGCTCCAGCTATATTGGTAGCGAAATCTACCTGGCGTTGGTCGACGCGGACGAGACGCCCTATCGCGGCCATCTGCAACAACTCGCCGTCTCGACCTTCTGCACCAATCGGGATTTGCCATTGCACATGCCCATCGGGCGAGGGGAAACCGATTTCACCCTAAGCTCCGGCGCCCCGGTGAAAGCCGTGCGCTGTGTGACCGGCCCTTCTCAGCCCCGCTTTTCGCGCGCCCACGGCGATACCGCTTGGCGTTTGATCAGCCATTTGAGTTTAAATTACCTGTCGATTACCGATACCGATGAACGGCAAGGGGCGGCGGCGCTGCGTGAGTTATTGGCGCTGTATGGCGATCTGGCGGAAGCGACGGTGCAAAGGCAGATTGATGGGGTGGTCTCGGTCCAGGCGCAACCGATCACCCGCCGGGCGCTGGCGCCAGGCCCTATCGCCTTCGCCCGGGGCCAGGAGGTCACGGTGTATCTGGACGAAGCCGCCTTCGAGGGCGCTGGCGCTTTTCTGTTGGGTGCGGTATTGGAGCAGTTTCTCGCCAAATATGCTTCTATCAACTCGTTCACTGAAACGGTCGTTCGCTCGACCGAGCGGGGTGAGATTATTCGATGGCCAGCCCGGATCGGACGTCGGCATCCGTTGTAAATTTATTTGCGGCCTTGCAACGCGAGCCTTATGCCTTTCATTTCTTCCAGGCGTTGCGGCGACTGGAGTGCCGCTATCGGGAACAACCTCGATTGGGGAAAGCGACGCGCTTGCGCGACGATCCGGTGCGGCTGACACAGGAACCCTCGATGGCGTTTGCGCCGTCCACGCTGGCCTCCTTCGATCCTGGCGACGAGGAGCATCCGCCACGTCTGGCCGAATATTTTCTCGGCTTGTTCGGACCGCAGAGTCCGCTGCCGTTGCATTTGACCGAATACGCCTACGAACGCAAAAAAAGTTATAACGACCGTACTTTTTCCCGTTTCGCCGACATTTTCCATCACCGCATGCTCAGCCTGTTTTACCGGGCCTGGGCCAATGCGCAGCCTACGGTCAATTTTGACCGACCGGAAACCAACCGTTTCGATGTTTATATCGGCGCAGCCTGCGGACTGGGCATGCCCTCATTATGGAATCGGGACGCCGCGCCGGATCTGGCCAAGTTTCATTACTCCGGCCGCCTGGCGTGTCAAACTCGGAATGCCGAGGGACTGGAAGCAATCTTGGCGGACTTTTTTCATCTGCCGGTGGGCATCGAAACCTTCGTTGGCCATTGGCTTCCTCTTTCCCCAACCAGCCAGTGTCGTCTTGGGGAAACGCCGACAACCGGATTACTGGGCATGACTGCGGTGATCGGTGAACGCGTCTGGGATCGCCAATACAAGTTTCGCATTGTCATCGGACCGATGGGGCTGGCCGAGTTTCAACGCTTCCTGCCGGGGAGCGACAGCCTGCGCCGCTTGGTCGCCTGGGTGCGCAACTACGTTGGCAACGAACTGTTATGGGATGTCAACCTGGTGCTCAGAAAAGAAGAAGTCCCGCCGCTCAAACTGGGCCAACAATCGCAACTGGGCTGGACCACTTGGTTGACCAGTCAACCCTTGGCGCACGATGCCGACGACCTGAAACTGGATGCCGTAACCTACTGTGTAGAAAGCTAAAGGTTAAAGGCTAAAGATTTCTTCGACCTTTAACCTTTAACCTTTA
>JAGRHK010000421.1 GCA_020444985.1 Candidatus Competibacteraceae bacterium | reverse complement strand
TGGGTAATCCGACAAGCTTCTGCCTGATGCCCGGACAGGCGTGCGATCTGGACGGATCGGACGTGCTTTTGCCAGCACTTGAAGCCAAAACAATCTTGGCAGACAGGGGCTACGATGCTGAAGATCGTGTTCTCAAACCGTTGTGCGCAGCAGAAAAAGAAATCGTTATTCCGCCGAAGAAAAACCGCAAGGAACAACGCGAGTATGACAAGGAACTTTATAAATCATGCCACCTGATCGAGAATTTCTTTTGTCGGCTAAAACAATACCGTGCCATAGCTACTCGCTACGACAAAACTGCCCGGAACTTCCTTGCCGCCATCTATCTGGCTGCTACAACCGTCTGACTTAATTGAGGACACGCCCTAAGCTCCTCAATATTTCTCTTATGTTGACGTATCACTACGTGATCCAGGAGATGGCCACCCCATGCCCAAGATGCGCACCAGCTTTCAGGGTCTGATTCGGCTGCTGGCGCAAAGCCTGTACCCGGAACCGGACGTGTTTATCCGCGAACTGTTGCAGAACGCCCACGACAGCATCCAGTTGCGTCGGGTCCACGAACCGGAGTTGGCCGGCGAAATTCGCATTGAGGTGGACGAGGCAAACCGAACGTTGCGCTTCACGGACAACGGGAGCGGCATGGATCGGCGCGATATTGAGGAATTTCTCAGTGTCATTGGCCGCACCGGCACGGGTCATCATGCTCAGGAGCTGGCGGCGCGGGCGGTCGCAGTGGCGACTATTGGTCAATTTGGCATCGGCCTGCTGTCCGCGTTTGTGGTCGCTGAGCGCATCGAGGTGCTCACCCGCAAGTCTGGCGCGATGCAGACCTGGCGCTGGGTCAATCATGGCGGCGAAGATTATCAATTGGAAGCGCTGCCAGCGACCGCACAACCGCCGGGCACTCAGGTCGTGGTCACATTAGCGCCGGATCGGACCGACTTTCTGGACGGGCGATTCATCCGCCAGGTGGTGCGCCGCCATGCGGATTTTCTGCCGTTTCCGATTCTGCTGAACGGCTTTGGCCCGATCAATGCCGTCAATGCGCCCTGGCATGAACCGGGCTGGAGCGACCCGGTTGTCCGGGAGCAATCGCTGACGACCTTCCTCAGCCAGCGCTACGCCGATCCGCCTTTGCTGGTTATTCCCATTGATTTGCAGCAGCCGCGCGCGTGGGGGGGGTTCTTCATCCCGGCCCGCTACACACCGGGCCATTCAGCCGGCGGTGGAGTGGATTTATTTCAGGCGCGCATGGCGATTCGTTCCAACGACACGGAGTTGCTACCGGAATGGGCCGGCTTTGTCCGCGGCGCGGTGGATTGCCCCGACCTGCAACCAACCGCTGCTCGCGATAATGTGTTGCGCGACGCTACCTGGTCGGCTTTACGCACGGAGTTGGGGGAACGGATCGTCGCTGGTCTTTTGGAGCTGGCGAATCGTGACCGTCCGCGTTTTCTGCAACTCTGTGACTGGCAACATGAAGCGATCAAGGGCATGGCGGTGCGCCATACGAAATTTGGCGCGGCGGTGCTGAAGCATTTGCCCTTTGCGACGCACCAGGGGCAGTTGACCTTGCCCGACATTCTGGCCCGCCAGCCTGTCACGGAACAGGGTCAACAATCGCTCTATTTTTTTACTCATGAGGCTGACGCTAATCAGTTTAATGCCCTCTGTCAGGCGCGCGGGGTGCTGGCGATCAACGCAGGCCGACCCTTTGATGAGACGTTATTGCGCCGCTATGCCGGCCAATACGCGGCAACGCTCGCATTGAAGCCTTTGGATCGCTTGGATGATCCCGCGTGGTACGAAAAACTGACGCCCGATGAACAAAGCGCTTATCAGCGCCTGGAGCGGGCGATGGATCGCGCGTTGGCGGAACGGGAAGTCACGGTGCGCACACAGGTGCGCCGTTTTCAACCCGCCACGCTGAGTGCTGTCGTGCTGGCTGGACAGCGCGTCACGGCGTTTGACGCGATGGAGCGCACGTTGGAAAAACCGTTTACCCTGGATGGACTGGCGGAACTGGCGGGCGAGGTGCGCGACCGCTTGCGCCAGCATCCGTTGACCCTGTTTTTAAACGCGGAACATCCGCTGGTGCAACGCCTGGGCGCATTGGTTGAACTCGATCATCCCCGTTATCGGTCGATCCTGACCGGGTTATACTACAGCGCGCTGCTCAACGCCCAGCACCGATTGACCCCGGCGGTCGCCCGGCGGTTTCATGCGGATTTGCAGGAACTGCTACGCGAGCATCTGGATTTATGTCTCCTGCCTGAACTGCAACCTTTCCTGAAAAGCAGGTAAACTTCGCCGATCCGTTGACATAAAGCACTATTTGTGACAAAAATGTAGCTAATAGTGCAATGACGTTGTAATGTTGTGGATGTTTCCCATCCTGCATATTTTGCTGTACTAACCACGCTTCATAGTGACAAGTGAATTCTGAGGAAGCGGAGAGCAGGGTAAGATTCCAGGTTTGGAGGGTTTATTTTTGTCGCCGGCGCGAATTGCGTTCGTAGATTGCGCAGCGCGATGCATCGCACA
>JAGRHK010000420.1 GCA_020444985.1 Candidatus Competibacteraceae bacterium | reverse complement strand
GAAGCCAAGCCGGAAATTTGGACCAATTGGGACAAATTCGAATCCGCCATGAATGATTTTCAGCAAGAGTCCGCTAAATTGACCGAAGTCGCCAAGGGCGGGGATGAGTCCGCCATCAAGGCGCAGTTTGGTAAGACGGCTGAAACCTGCAAGGCGTGTCACAAGGAGTTCCGCGAGGATTAGACATCGTTGATCGATTACATGATGCTCACGCGTCGTGTCTAAAGTGCGAGTCACAAAGGCCATGTTGCAACATGGCCTTTGTGCATTCTGATGCGGGTTCAGCGCACCAGCAGCCAGACGCTTGCCGCCGCGACCATGAGCGCCGCCAGCCCTAGCCAGGGGCTTACCATGCGTGGTGAGTGATCCACCTGTTCCGGTGGTAGGCGCTTGCGGCCGCTGAGCATGGGATGGATCAGGTTTTCCCGCTTAACCAGCAAATAGAAAAAAACTGCGGATAGATGGATAGCGATCATCGCCAGCAGCAAGTTGAAATTCAAGTGGTGAATGCGAGTCAGCCAATCACTGGTATCCTTCGACACCCAAGCGTACAAGGGTCCTTCGATCATGATGTCGTCGTTGGCGAACAAGCCTGTCCCTGCCTGGATCAGCAGCAGAATCAGCAGCGCCAGAATTGACCAGCCGCCCATGGGATTATGGCCAAGGTAGTGCGGCGTTTCCCCCCGCATCAGCGTTTTGGCGTAAGTCAGCGCTGCTCCAGGTCCGCGCACAAAATCGCTGAACAGGACGGTCTCGCTGCCGAAGAATCCCCAGATCAGGCGGAACAGTACCAGTGTTAATACGGCGTAACCGCCCCAGACGTGATAATCCATGGTGCTGCTTTGCTCGGCGGTCCACCACTGCGCGATTATCAACGCGACCAAAATCCAGTGGAACAATCGGGTCGGTAGATCCCAGACCACGATGGTTTGCAAGGTTGTGCTTTTTTCGGTCATGGCCTATCGCTTCGTTTGGCATGGATGGTTGGGTAAGACTGTTATTGTCTGGCTTTTGTAAGACTGACGCCAGTCGACGTCAAACTTGACGTTACAGGTCATCATCTTCTATTCTCCGAAAGATGGCTGCCACTAATTCAGCCTCGCTGTATTTCCTGCTGAACTTATTTTGAATTAAAAGCTCTCGAATGAGTATGCAATCCACTGAACGGTTTGAACTGCGACTGAGTTGCCCGGCCTCCTGAATGGAGCGCCGGGGCTTGCCGTTGCTGATGATTCATTGAACCGTTTGCGAGGATTGACCTGAATGTTTGATCGCTGTCGATTTCATAGCCGTTTTGGTTGCACCTTCGGCGCAACTCATCCTGTCTTCACGCATATCCTCTCTCTGGCGCTGCTGCGACTAAGTCGCGGTCGTCGGGCCTAGCGGCGGCCTGACGGCCGTATCGCGCCGCATTGTTTTGCAAAAGCCTTCACTTAATTCCCTTACCCTGATCGGTTGCCCTGAGCGGGGTTAGAGAGAATTAAATACTGATCCAGAAAGAGGAATGATTGATGAACCACATTGATGCCGCCCGAAAATATCGTCCCTTCCCGCCGATCTGTTTGCCGGATCGACAATGGCCTTCCCAAGTGCTGACCCAGGCGCCCGTTTGGTGCAGCGTGGATTTGCGCGATGGCAATCAGGCGCTGATCGAGCCGATGGGTACGGATCGTAAACGCCGTATGTTCGAACTGCTGACGCAAATTGGCTTCAAGGAAATCGAAGTGGGGTTTCCGGCGGCCTCACAGACCGATTTTGATTTCGTCCGCTATCTGGTCGACCAGCATTTGATTCCTGATGACGTCAGCATTCAAGTGCTCACGCAGTCGCGCGAACCGCTGATTCGCCGCAGCTTTGAAGCTTTGCGCGGGGTCCGGAAAGCCGTTGTGCATCTCTATAACTCCACGTCGCCGATTCAGCGGCAAGTGGTATTCGGACTGGAAAAATCCGGCATTCTCGATATCGCGGTAACCGGCGCCCGGTTGATGCGAGAAATCGCAAGGGAGCACCCTGATACCGAGTGGACCTTCGAGTATTCCCCGGAAAGCTTTAGTGCGACCGAGCTTGACTTCGCGTTGGAGGTCTGCGAAGCCGTGGCCGAAATCTGGCAACCAACGCCGGAGCATAAAATTATTTTCAATCTGCCGGCGACTGTGGAAATGGCGACGCCCAATGTCCACGCTGATCAGATTGAATGGTTTTGTCGTCATCTCAGTTGTCGCGATTCAGTATTGATCAGCGTCCATCCCCATAACGATCGGGGCACTGCGGTCGCTGCCGCTGAATTGGCCATGCTGGCGGGCGCTGATCGGATCGAGGGAACGCTGTTTGGCAACGGCGAGCGCACAGGTAATGTCGATATCGTGACCCTGGCGCTGAATCTTTTCACCCAGGGCGTGAATCCCGGCCTTGATCTTTCCGACATCAACGCCGTGGTGCGCACTGCTGAATACTGTAATCAGTTGCCCGTGCATCCGCGCCATCCCTATGCCGGCGAACTGGTCTTTACCGCGTTCTCCGGTTCGCACCAGGACGCGATCAAGAAAGGAC
>JAGRHK010000041.1 GCA_020444985.1 Candidatus Competibacteraceae bacterium | reverse complement strand
GGCTCACAAGTCATGACTCCGTTTCTTTGTTTCATGACCCCGCTTATTGAATTATTGAATCACAGTTGAACGGGCAGATACCAACAAGCGCGCTGATCTGGGAAAGCCTGTTCCGTGTCAGGATCGAGCGGATGATTCTCACCGGGCGCTGCCGCGATCAGCGCCTCCCATTCTTCATCGATCTTTGGAAAGGGCCGCTTTATAACATCTGATTTCATGCTTCTTCGCCTTCCGCAACGAGATACGCCGCTTACCTAAGCAGGGATGCTAAACTAATCGCGCCCTAACGCTTTCCGGCGCGAATTCGCGCCCTCTTTCGCCCTTGAGAGAATACCATGAGCACTATTCGCCAAGAGGATTTCACTCGCCTGTGGGAGCATGACATGACGACCATTCGTCAGGACGATTTCATTCAGTCGATTGCTGATGCCTTCCAGTACATCAGCTACTACCATCCAGTGGACTACATCAAAGCGCTGGCGGCCGCGTACGAGCGTGAAGAAAGTCCAGCCGCCAAGGACGCCATTGCCCAGATTTTAATCAACTCACGGATGTGCGCCGAAGGCCACCGCCCGATCTGTCAAGATACCGGCATCGCGTTGGTGTTCCTGAAAGTCGGCATGGATGTGCGCTGGGATGCGACGATGAGCGTGCAGGAAATGGTCAACGAAGGCGTGCGCCGCGCCTATTTGGACCCGGATAACAAGTTACGCGCTTCCGTGTTGCTCGATCCCGCTGGCAAACGTCAGAATAGCAAGGACAATACGCCGGCCGTGGTGCATTACGAAATCGTCGCTGGCCATCATGTCGAAGTGATCTGCGCCGCGAAAGGCGGCGGTTCGGAAGCCAAGTCCAAGTTCGCCATGCTGAATCCGTCGGATGATCTGGTGGACTGGGTGTTGAAGACGGTGCCCACCATGGGCGCCGGCTGGTGTCCGCCGGGCATTCTGGGCGTCGGCATTGGCGGTACGCCGGAGAAAGCCTTGCTGTTGGCCAAGGAATCCCTGATGGCCCCCGTCGACATTCAGGAATTGATCGCCCGTGGACCGAAAAATCGCGCTGAGGAGCTGCGCATCGAGCTGTATGAAAAGGTCAACGCCCTTGGCATTGGCGCACAAGGTCTGGGCGGCTTGACCACGGTGCTCGACGTCAAGGTACTCGACTACCCGACCCACGCCGCTAATCTACCCATTGCCCTGGTGCCGAACTGTGCGGCCACCCGCCATGTGCATTTCCACCTGGATGGCAGTGGCCCGGCCAAGTTGGATCCGCCGAGTCTGGAGGATTGGCCGAAACTGACTTATGCGCCAGCCAACGCCCGCCGCATCGATCTGTCCAAAGTGACTCGCGAGGACGTTGCTTCCTGGAAGCCCGGCGAGGTCCTGTTGCTGAACGGCAAGCTGCTGACCGGTCGTGATGCGGCTCACAAGCGCATGACCGATATGATGAATCGTGGCGAGAAATTGCCCGTGGATTTCACCGACCGGTTTATTTATTACGTCGGCCCGGTCGATCCCGTGCGCGATGAAGTGGTCGGCCCCGCAGGCCCCACGACGGCAACCCGTATGGACAAGTTTACCCGGCAAATGCTGGAGCAGACGGGCCTGCTCGGCATGGTTGGCAAGTCCGAGCGTGGTCAAATCGCCATTGACGCCATCAAGGATAATCAAGCGGTTTATCTAATGGCGGTCGGCGGCGCGGCTTATCTGGTGTCCAAGGCGATCAAGGCTGCCAAAGTGCTGGCCTTCGCGGATCTGGGCATGGAAGCCATCTATGAATTCGAGGTGAAGGATATGCCGGTCACGGTCGCCGTCGATGCGCAGGGCAGCAGCGTCCATCAAACCGGGCCAAAGGAATGGCGGATGAAGATCGGCAAAATTCCAGTCGTAGAAACCGCTTGATCAAGGGAGCGTAGCCTCGCTGCCCGCTCCTGACCTGACGGAGGGGGCAGCGACTGCAATTGGGAAGGACGGTTATTCACGCCCAAAAGAAAAGCTTGAAACCTGAAACTTAAAAAACTGCTCCGCTAGAATTGATCCCAGCGCCGGCGGCGACGCAGAGGAATATTCGGAAGGATCAGACCGAGCAGCAGACTGCCGACAACCACGCCAGCGCCGACCAGGAACCAATTGCGCTTGGATGCATCGTCCAGAGCCATGTTTTGAGTCTCAAGTTGCAGAAGCTGCTCCTGCAACGCAGCGTTTTCCTTGTGCAACCTTGCATTATCTTCTTCAATCGCCAACGTTTGAGAAGCAGCCTGGCGGACGTCCGCCAACTCTTCGCCGCAGCGGGCCAGATCGGCGCGAGTCGCTTCCAGCGCATCCTTGTCGCCGCGCAAAGTCTGATTTTCGCTCTCAAGCGTGGTCATGCGCTCTTTGAGTTGCTCGACCTGATCACGGGTGGGAGGCTGATCCATCAGGTAGCGCGTCAGCATCCAGCCAACGGTTCCCTCCGGCGTCCTGACCTGGGTATAGCCTTCATCACTGGTTTGCAAAATTTTCAGCGGCGTACCGCTCGACACCATGCGCAGAATCTTGTGCCGCGTGGAAGCGCCGCTACGGACCGGAACCGTAAAGTCATCCGTCGCATAGCGCGTTTCAGCATGGACAGGGCTGGTCAAAATAACCAATAGCAACAACGGGTACAACAGCAACAATTGCTTCACACGGACTCCAGAGATTGTGTACGAGAAACTGGACAAGCGATGACGCCTGCTTCAATCCAGCTCATGAATCATATCGGCCAGGCTTCCACCCGGCGGAATCATCGGTTTAACGTCTTCGGTACGATCAATCCACACATCGACCACACAGGGACCGGCATGACTCAGCGCCCGTTCGATGCCATGCACGATCTCGTCGGGACGGGTGATGCGCACGGTTTCGATGCCGGGGAACGTCTGCCCCAAGTTCAGATAATTCGGATTCGGCGTCCGGCATTCTCGATGGTCGATGCACCCCGGATCACACTGGGCGGTGCGCGCCAGACAGGTTTCATAATGATGGCCCTGGTTAAACATGTCCTCCCATTGCCGCACCATGCCCAGAAAGCCGTTATTGAGGATGAAGACTTTGACGGGAATCCGGTTGGCTGCAATAGTGGCCAGTTCCTGAAGATTCATCTGGAAGCTGCCATCGCCGTCGATGCACAACACGGTTTTGTCAGGACGGGCGTAACAGGCGCCGATAGCCGCCGGCAAGCCAAACCCCATGGTGCCTAATCCCCCGGAACTAATCCACTGACGCGGTTCCTGGTAATTGTAGAACAGCGCGGACCACATCTGGTGCTGACCAACACCGGTAACGACGATGCTGGTTTGCCGGGTCAAACGGGAGAGTTCTTCGATGAAATGCTGGGGTTTAATGAAATGTCCACCCGTTCGGTAAGCGGGCGCATACGCCTGCCGCCACGCCCCTAACTGATCCAGCCATTCATCAATATTCCCGCGCACATCGTCACGGGTATTGGCGTAATTCAGGAAATCGCGAGCATTAGCGCGCAGCGGATAATCGGCCACAATGGCCTTGCTAATCTCCGTCGCATCGATATCGACATGGGCAATGGTTTTACTCTGGCTGAATTCGCGCACGGCGACCCGGTCATCGAAACGCGCGCCGATGCTCAGGATGAAATCCGCATCCCGTAACGCCCGGTTGGCGGCAACTGTGCCGTGCATGCCCGGCATACCGAGACACCGGGGATGGTCGTGGGGAATCGCCCCCAGCCCCATGAACGTCAGCGTCATTGGCAATTGGCGCTGATCGACGAACTGGCGCAGCGCGCTGCTGGCTCCGGCGCTAATGATCCCGCCGCCCCCGATAACTACGGGTCGTTGCGCTCTTTGCAGCGCCGCCAGCAGGCGATCGGCGGTCGGGCGATGCATGGCCGTTTCGGGACAATAACCGCGCGGCAATTTGAGGGGATGTTCGGTCGTCGACGGGCCGACCAGGGCATTCTTGCAAATGTCCACCACCACTGGACCCGGTCGTCCACTACCTGCGATGAAAAAGGCTTGGCGCAACACGCCAGCCAGTTCTCCAGCCTCTCTGACCAGATAGTTGTGCTTGGTAATGGAACGTGTGATGCCGACCATGTCCACTTCCTGGAAGGCATCTTTGCCGAGCATGGCGCTGGGCACCTGACCGGTGATAAAAACACAAGGCGTCGAGTCTTTGTAGGCATCGGCAATGGGCGTCACCAGGTTGGTTGCACCGGGTCCGGATGTCGCGAGCGCAACGCCGATTTTGCCGCTGGCCCGTGCGTAACCTTCGGCGGCATGACCGGCCGCGCCCTCCTGCCGACATAACACGAAACAAGGCGTTTTCCGGCCTTGCCGCAGCCGCAGATTCAATTCAGCGTGCAGGGGAATCACCGCGCCGCCGGTATGTCCGAACAGGTAGTCGACGCCGAGTTCATTCAGCACATCAATAGCGATCTCGGCGCCGCTGCGCGCCGGCGGCGGCGTTACGCATTCTGCAACAGGTTCTTGCACTTCCAGCATGGAAAAATACCTTTTGGGTCTTGAATCCATCGAGTTGCCGCCGATTCAGTCGGTTCCAATGGAAGAAGGTCGGGACGGGCCATTGTAACCCCTTTCTCGCCAATCCAGAGGCGCTTCCACTCATTTTGAGCGATGCCGGTCAGCCAGCGTTCGCGTGCGCTCCAATAAATCCGCGCCCGTAGTGCACAGGATGATCCACTCGCCGATTTGGGTCAGTTGCTCCGGGTTGGTCACGCGCTCCAGGAGTGGCGCCAAGGCGGTGGCGGTTTCTGCGCCAAAGCGTAGATGCGCCTGTCGAAGGAAAGCCGAACGCTCATTTTGGAGTCCTTCGGCAAGCCCTTCTGTCCGCCCTTCCATCCGGCCTTCCGCAAGCCCCTCGGCGCGCCACGCCTGTTGCCATTGTTGTACCCGTTGCGCAAGCATGGTGTGTACCTCTTCCAGTTCGATCAGTGGTTCACGGGGAATATCGTTGTTGCCAGCGAGGATCACCCGCTGAATCCAAACACTAAAGACGCGGCGTAGGCGAGCTTGTTGCGGCTCTTGGAGCCAGTCCAGTAAGGCGGTGACGACCGCCAGGACGTTTTCAGCGCTGCGGCTGTTTTCCAGGCGAAAGACGGCGGCCACCAAATTGCGCACCGGGGGTAAAGAAGATTCCGGGTAGGCGCCTTCATCCAAGAGCAGGTAGCGTTGTTGGGGTTGGTAGGCCTGCAATTCCTGGGGTACGGGATGGAGCAGTTCCGACAATTCGACCGCCGCTTTCCAACGTGGATCGCCATTGTAGAGCACGATGGGTAAGACGGGAGGTAACCGCTCCTCATGGAGCGATTGGCTGCGAATCAAGTCCTGATAGAGCAATCCAGTGTAGCTAAGAATCCGCACCGCCATAAAGCGATCCACGGTAGATTGAAATTCCAGCAGCAGATACACATACAGCCAATGTTCCTGAAAGCGGACCCGCCAGACCACATCATCGTGACGGTCGCGCAGGTCATCGGTAACATAGCTGGCATTGACTTTCTCCAGCGTCGAGAAGTCCAAGGCCTGGACCCAGGCGTGCGGCACAAAACCCCGCAACAGGTCTTCAACCATTTCGGCGTGAGAGAACAGGAGTTTGTAGCTGGCATCATGCATGGAAACAGGGTACCGCTTCACGCCGTCTTAGCCAATCCCTGGGACCGAGGCGTTACCAAGACGTGTAACTAGAGAGTGTCATGCTCTCCGGTGATGACGATCTCCACGCGGTGATCGACCCATTTATAAAGTAGACACCGTTGGGGGTAATCGCCGACGCTGCAGCGGCCAGACATGGATGAAATCATCATCAAGGATTCAGTATCCCATTGACGCGAAGGTCGGTGACGATACGCTCGATTTGCAGGGTTTCCACAGAACAACGGCATTCGACAAAAGGCTCAGGCAACTGCCTTGTTCATGATCGCCTCGTAATCGGCTATGCGGAACTCGCTCTGATTGGCAAAAAACAGCCCTTTGGCTAAGCCGTGTCGGGCTTCGCCGCAGTTGAGCTGGGTCTGGATAGACAGGTGGAGTGCCGATTTCCATCATTCGCCAGTACATCGAACAGCAGCAGACACCTCACTCAAACCAAGGACGACTCCGCCGTCTGCGCTATCCTTCCCCGCCATGAACAACGGGGCTTGTCGCACACCGGACCAACTCGAACCGTTCGGAATGACCAGCCCAAATCGTACCGAGCCGCGAATGACGTGGCAATCCAGCGTTAGCAGAAATGGCATGAAACTTGAGATTAAATCTACATCTTAATTTCAGAGTGTAGAGAGATCGCTATGGCAACTGCAAATCGCATGATCCAAAAGGGAAGCACCGGCGCTGATGTCAAACTTCTGCAAGGGTTACTGAATCAAAAAGTCCCTCTGGCCAAGCTGCCCCAGGGAAAAAAACTGGTCGAAGACGGCATCTTTGGATCAAAAACCGATGCCGCTACGCGCACCTTTCAGCAAATGAAAGGATTGAAGGTCGACGGAATTGTTGGCCCGAAAACCTGGGGCGCATTGGGCGTTACGTATACCGGTCCGGGCGCAACGCCGACGCCGCCCGCCGGCAAACCCAAATTCGAGGAGAAAAAACCTAAGGATGGTTTCGATGGCGCCGTCAACCCGCCCTGGCAGATGGTGCCCATGAGCGGGCAAAAGACCGTGATCTTGAAGAATGCCGCCAATCTCACGGTGGTCAGTCGCAATCCCGGCATCGCCACGGTCGAGGATGTCCCGAAATGTTTCGTGCATGGCGGCCGGGAATTGATTATCAAAGGCAGGACCAAAGGCACGACATGGATTGATGTCAAAGATGGCGCGATCACCGTGGCCAGCCTGGAGGTTGCCGTCAAGACCAAGAAAACCATTCAGGTCTCGTTTCATCTGGTCGAAGACAGCGCTGGTCACAAAACCAGTCGCAATACCGGTAGCGTGGATGGCTGGGTCCGCACCATGAACGACATTTTCCTGCCGCAAGCCAATATCCAGGTCACCAAGAAGCGCGCCATCAGCGTCAAGGTCAATAAGGATTTGGGGACTGTCGTGCGCTTCTCCTCGCATTTGGCTGGGGTGCCGGCCAGCGAGCATGAATGGGATCTGGTCACTGCCAAGGGTGATGCCGCCGCTGACTTCAATGTGTTCTTCGTCTGGGAGTACGAGCAAGATATCAATCCTAATCATGATGATACCGACGCGGGCACCCTCGGCAAGAACTGTATTTTCGAGGATCACGCCGGGACAAATGTCGGCGATACGCTGGCTCATGAACTGGGCCACACCCTCGGAGTCAACGATTTCTACGGCGCGACTGAAAAGCCGCTGTTGATGTATGGCATTACCGATCAGCGTGGCCAGAAAATTCCCAAGGCCCATGCGAACACGATGAATCCATGAACAGAGTAGAGGCTCATGAATCGGCGCGGCTGGCTGTTATCCCTGGCGGGCGCAACGCTCCTGCTGACCCTGTTTATTCTTCAGTTTCCCCAAGGAATCGCCATGAACAATGACATTGCCCATCAAGTCAACACGGCTTTTGCCGCAGCCCGCACGGGTGATTATGAACCGGTATCACAACTGAACGAGCAAGGGGCTGGCATCATTCCCCATCTGCAACCCTATCTGCGCGACGAGAATGAGATGGTGCGTCTGCAAGCCGTCGCGTTGTTAACCACCTTCGCTGACCCGGCGGCGATCCCCTTGCTCACGCAGGCGCTGGGCGATCCGTTACAGGACATCCGCGCCCGAGCGGCCTTGGCGCTTTATGAACGGCACGATCCGTTGCAACTGGCGGAGCAGGCCGAGGTGGGCGAAGCATTACGCGCCAGTCTGGAGCAGGGCAATGACACGGCGGCGACTGTTTTGCTGCTCAGCTACTTCCCGAATGAAGCCAGTCTGAAGGCGCTAGAGGCATTGCGCGAACGCGCTGGGGATGCGCAAACCGAGTTGGCAACCTGGGCGCCGGTTGTTCCAGTCCAGTTACCGATTGCGGTCAGTCTCTCCCGTCTGGGTCATCGGGACGCACGGCTGACCTTGTTGCAAACCAGCGCCAACGGTTCCCTGGCGGAGCGGGAATTTCTGTTATCGGTGTTGCGAGAAATCGATGCTCCCGAAGTTTTACACGCCTTGGCTGCGGGAACGTTGGACGATGTGAGCGAAATTGGCGGCAGCGTTCCTTCCGGCATTCAGCCGCGCCGGCGACTGTGCGATCTAGCGGTGGTCAGCTTGGTCAAGCGACTGAGTTTACCCGTAAATTTTAGCACCGATGACCCGCGCCAGTTCACGCCGGCTGAAATCGACAAGGTGCGGCAGGCAATAACGGGTCGTCTGCCCCGGGGTTAAACCGCCGTACAACAACTTTTGCAGCCTGGGTGCAAGCGGTCAGGCCATGCGCCATGCGCCATGCGCCATCCGGGCTACTCGCCGACCTCCCCAACCGACTCTCGCTAGAGTCGGTTCGCTGGTTTTTGGAACCTGAAAAACTCTCATGGTCACAAAATCTTAATTTTCTCTTCACCTTCTCTTATCAAGCGGGCGGCAAAATCAAAGTTGCTTTAATCAAGCAGATTTTTTGTTACAAAACAACATCATTGTAATAATTTCGATAAGCGGAGAGCAATAAACCATGCGATTTAGAGCAATGACTTTCCTTGGTTTGCTTGGCCTGACGATGAGTTTATCGCCTATTGTTCAAGCAGACGATGATGAATGCCGCGACAATAACGCACCTGTGGGTGAGTGCGAGGAAAAACCCTTCGAAGCACGATTGCCGACCGGCAAAATTGTCACGCCGGAAGCCGCTCCTGGGTCGGCGTTCATGCGCTTCGATACCGAACTGCGCTCCGATGACAACGCCGATGCTTCCGGCGCGGTCACGACCACCCTGAGTCCGGACGGCACGAGGCTACTGGTATTGACCAGCGGTTACAATACTGGCTTCCGTGATGAAAATACGGGCGAAACGTTTCAGTTTCCGGTGCTTGATCCGGTCACTGGCGCTCCATCCGACATCACTGTGGGAAAATCGGAATGGGTCTTCGTTTACGCGCTGAAGAAGACGGAAGACTCGCAACAAACGATTTACCGTTTGGAAAAAACCCAGCAGATCGGTATT